>JACQXT010000019.1:0-678 GCA_016208665.1 Chitinivibrionia bacterium
GCTCTATTGCCTGGCCGATACAACGATCTTCATCCCCAGAGATTGGCCGACCGAGTAAAAAGCAACATGCGGCGATTGAATCGGCCTCGTCGCCGCGAACCGCATTTGGCCGGAAATTCCCCCACACGAATATCATGCTGGAGCATTGAAAAGCCCTGTGCAGGCGGCGGTGCAGCCATAGCCGGTCCGCGTATGCGCTCTATCCGGGAAATTACGGAGACGGAAGCGTCGTTCCCGCGCAATCAGCAAAAGCTATCTCGTAAAGACGGTGTCGAGATAACGGACGTAGCCGATTTCGACGGTGCCGCATGTCTGGTTGCCGGCGCGGCCGGAAAGCGTTTCGGCGCCGATGAGCGTGACGCCTCCATCGAAGAGCTGGTCGGTTTTCACGAGCATGCGCATGACGATTTCCAGCGTGGGATCCAGCTTCGTGAAGCGGAGCCGCGCCGGCGCGGCGCTCTCGCCGTGGCGGAAGAAAGGCGACGGGCACGACTTATCCCCTTCGAGCATCCAGAAAGAGGTCGAGTCGCTATCGACGCGGACGATCCTGGCGCGGAGGGAGAGTTTCTTGCCGATGCTATCGCGAAGTCCGATGGTATCGTCGTACCTCAAATCGACCATTTCGGTGCGGGTGTAATCCGCGGCCGGCGAGAACGACCCCGCATCGGCCATTCGCGG
>JACQXT010000019.1:684-20288 GCA_016208665.1 Chitinivibrionia bacterium
CGAACTAACCTATGTCGGTGGTGTTTGGCAGGGTGACGGACTCTCCGTTTTCGACGACGATAGAGTCGGTGGGGGAAACGATGCTCGTACACTGGAAATGGACCATGGGTTTGAATCGTTTGACGACGTTGAAGGTGAGTTTCGACGGATCCCCCAACTTGCCTGCCTGCCGGGCGATGTTATTGCCGGTGATAAACATGGTAAGGTTCCCTTGGCGAGCGACCACGAAATTGCCGAGGGTATCGATGACGGTGGGATTGACGATTTTGTACATAAACCCGTCGCTCGTGACTTCGCCGTAGGTTGCTTCGCGCAGAGAAGCCTTGGTGTACGGGTCGATCTGTTCTTCTTTGCCGCAGCCGGCGAGGACGAGGACGATGGCGCCCAGAGCGAAGGGGAAGAAGAGCTTTCGAATCATCGGTGAACACTCCTACCTGGCGTATAGCCATTTCGAAGCCCGCCCCTGGGGCGGGCCAAAATACGGAAACGGATTCCGGTGGGGGGCAAAAAGAATGCGGGAACTGTAACACCGCCGGAGAGGCGTGTCAATAGGCTTTTGGAAGGTGGAGCGGGTGTGAGTGCGAGGAGGGAGCTTGCCGGGGAATGGGAGGAGGGAGTTCTATGGAATTGACAGGGGGCCGAGGAAGCGGTACTTTAGGTATGGCGGGGGTGACGCCGGTATGTCCTTATTCTGCGAACGTAGAGACGAGGGGGTGAACCGACGGGCCCCATGTATAAAGTTCAACGCCGCCCCACCCGGTTGTTCGTACGCGTAGCATTTTACCTTGTGGTCATGGCCGTTGTATTCATCCTGCGCGGGCAGAAGGCTCAGCGTGGCGTTGGATTTAAACTGTCCAGCGAGAGCGACACGGTCACGACGATCACTTTGTTCGGGCGAGAGCCGGCTCCGGGACCGGTTGAGTTTTTGGAATGTGCTTGATCTGCCGGGCAGCCCCGGAAGCCAGATTATGAAGATTGGACCCAAGGCACGTTGAAGGAGGTTGGAAGAGTGGCAAGGAGGCTGAAGGATATCGGGTGTGGGGTGTGTGGCGGGGTAAGCGCGCGTCGGGCGGTGCTGGCGGGTGTGATGGTATTGAGCTATTGGGTATTGGGGGCGTGTGCGGCGCAGAAGACCGGGGGCTCGTACGTAGAGGATCCGGTGAAGGCTGGGAACAAGGCGCTTGCGGAGATGCGGTTGGAAGAGGCGAAGGCGTTATTCGAGGAGGCGGAGGCGCGGAGTTACCAGGTGCCGAAGGCGAAGTACGGGTTGGCGGAGGTGATGGTGCGTTCGGGGCTGTTGAAGGAGGCGGAGCGGTACTACCGGGAGGCGTTGGAAGCGCAGGCCGAGGAGGGTGGGAAGGTATATACGGAGGCGCATGCGGGGCTGGGGATACTGCTGTTGGATACGGAGCGATGGGAGGAGGGGGCTGCGGAGATCCGGACGGCGCGGCGGGAGAGCGGGGGGTACTGGCCCGGGGTGTACGGGGAGGCGCGGCTGCTGATGCGCGAGCGGAAGTGGGAGGAGGCGGAGAAGCTGTTGAAGGAGGGGTCGAAGCGGAAGGGAGTGAGCGAGGGGGAGGATTTGTACCATCGAGGGTGGGCGCTGTTTTATTTGGGGAGCGATTTAGGGGAGGCGGAGAAGGAGGCGCTTTCGGCGTTTCACTTGAACCCGTCGAACCCTGTGCACGGGGAGTTGGTGGCGGAGGTATACGGGAAGCGCAATTTACCGGCGTTGGCGGTGTCGGCGTGCGAGGAGGTATTGGGGACGCCGGGGATCACGCCGAGTGTGGCGTTCATACATTTTACGGGGACGCTGTATCAGAAGGTGGGGCGGTACAACGAGGCGCGGGATTTTTATTTACGTGCGGTGTCGATGGACTCGACGTATACGCCGGTGTTGAAGGATCTGGCGGGGTTGTTGGAGTTGGCGAAGCAGTACGACACGGCGGCGCAGATATACATGCGGTTTTTGGAGCAGGAGTCTGGGGACGTTGGGGCGATGGTGGGATTGGCGGGGTCGTTGTTTGAGGGAGGGCGGTACACGCAGGCGCTTGCGGCGGCGGAGAAGGCGATGGGGGTGGACAGCACGTTGACATCGGTGCGGCTTGCGTACGCGCGGGCGGCGATACGAAGCCGGAACAGGACGGTGCGGGACCGAGGGGCGCAGATGTTCGGTGAGATGCCGGACACGCTGCACTGGCAGCCGAAGGACCGGGTGTTGGTGGCAACGTACGAGTTGGAGCGCGGGGCGTTGGAAGGGGCGAGGCAGCAGTTGGAGGCGGCGTTGGGCGCGGACTCGAGTTATGCGGAGGCGTACTTTCAGCGGGGGCTTTTGGCGATGAAGACGGGGGACGGGGCGGGTGCGTTGGCGGACTTTGAGACGGCGATACGGCACGACGCTCGGGTGCCGCTGTATCATCTGAACATTGGGGTGGTGCATTTTCAGGGGAAGCAGTACCGGGAGGCGATTGGTGCGTTTCGGCGGTCGATTGCGTTGGATTCGAAGTTTGTGATCGGGCACACGCTGTTGGCGCAGGCGTTGATTGCGGTGGATTCGTTGGGGGCTGCGGAGGCGCAGTACAAGGTAGCGTTGGGGATCGATCCGAAGAACGGGACGGCGCTGCGGGGGTTGGGATACTGCAGTTTGAAGCGTGGGGATTTTCAGGGAGCGGCGAATGCGTACAAGGCTGCGACGGAGGCGGATCCGAAGAACGCGGACGGGTGGGTTGGATTGGGGCAGGCGTATCTGACGTTGGGGAACATAACGGGCGCGGCGGAAGCGCTGAGGCAGGCGGAGACGATCGATCCGGGGAACGCGTCGCTCAAGGCGAGTTGGGAGTTGCTCAACCGTGCGCGGCGATCGGCTGGGGGATGAGGCGTGCGGCGATTTTTCGTTTGACGGAGCGGCGGAGGGGGGCCTATACTAACAAACTATTGCGCGATTCGGGGGTGCGGTCTGCGCGCGGTGCGAGAAAGGCTGGGGGCGCATCGGCGGCGGGCGAGCACGGCGCGCGGGGCGACATGAGAGAGAAAGGAACGAGATGAAACGGTTCATATTTGTGATCATATTTATTCTCTCGGTGGTTGTGTCCTACATCATTTGGGACAACTCGCCGGAGTACCTGCGGCAGGGCGGTCCGCTGTTGGTATTGGGGTTGACGTGTCTGTTTTTGGTGTTCACGTTCACGGTGGAGCGTGCGATCGTGCTGACGCGGGCGGGCGGGCGCGGGGGCGTGAGTCAGTTTATGAGGAACATCAAGACGACGGTGCAAGAGGGGCAGATGGAGAAGGCGATCGAGACGTGCAAGAAGCAGGGTGGGTGTCTGGGGAACGTGGTGGGAGCGGGATTGGAGCGGTACCGTGCGACGCGGGCGGCGAATGAGAGCGACAAGGACGTGATGGAGGAGACGAAGCGGACGATCGAGGAGGCGACGGCCCTGGAGAGTCCGATACTGGAGCGCAATTTGAATGCGCTTTCGACGATTGCGTCGATAGCGACGATGTTGGGGCTGTTGGGGACGACGATTGGGATGATTCGTTCGTTCCATGCGATGGGGCAGGCGGGGGCGCCGGACGCGATTCAGCTGGCGATTGGCATATCGGAGGCGCTGGTCAATACGGCGTTGGGGCTGACGACGGCCATTATCGGGATTGTGCTCTACAACTATTTTGCGGCGCGGGTGGACAATTTTTTGAGTGCGATCGAGGAGACGAGCTTTGAGGTGCTCGATCTGCTCAGGCAGACGAAGGGGTCGTAAACGGTGGCGAAGCGCATTGGGATCAAGATTGATATGACGCCGATGGTGGACGTGGCGTTTTTGTTGTTGATATTTTTCATGACGACGACGACGTTCAAGCCGCCGGAGCGGGTGAGCGTGGCGTTGCCTGGGTCGAAGTCTGAGATTCACATTCCGGAGACGAACACGATCATTTTGACGGTGAACAAGGATGGGGAGATTTTCATTTCGGACGAGAACTTATCGCAGACGCAGCAGGTGTTGAAGGAGGATTTGAACAGTGCGATCATGACGTGGCGGGCGAAGAGTCCGGCGGCGATTGTGGTGTTCAAGGGGGACAAGGAAGTGAACTACGGGTCGGTGGCGGACGTGATGAACTCGTTGGCGGAGACGAAGACGTTGCGGTTCAATTTGATGACGGATCTGAAGAAGAAGGAAGGGGAGTCTGGGGAGTAGGCCCGGGCTGAGGAGAGGAGCTGCATGGCGGGAGTACAGGAAGCTGCCCCGAGTGGGAAGGAAAAGAAGAGTGCGCTGGGGCTTCGCAAGCGCAAGCGTGTGGGGATCCGCATCGACATGACGCCGATGGTGGACGTGGCGTTTTTGTTGCTGATATTTTTCATGGTGACGACGGTGTTTCGGCGGCCGTTGGCGATGGAAGTGAATATACCGGAGCCGGGAGCGAAGGTGGAGGTGCCTGCGAGCAACGTGATGACGATCTATGTGCTTGAGGACGGGTCGTTGGTGTACGACGTTGGGTTGCGGGGGATCACGGCGGCATCGTGGGACGAGTTGCACGATTTATTGGTATTGGAGTCGGACTACAATCCGGATTTGATCGTGTTGGTGAAGGTGGACCGGAACGCGCGGTACGAGAAGATGGTGGACGTATTGGATACGCTTGACGAGGCGCAGGTGCAGCGGTTCAGCGTGATACCGATGACGGAGGCGGACAAGCTGACGATTGGGGGTCAGCAATGAAGACGTTTTCGCTGGCGAACGCGGCGCGTCTTCCGGTGACGGGGGAGTTGCATCCGCTGCGCCGGGAGTTTGTGAAGTGGTTGAGTTGGGGGAACGCGAGTGCGCTGTTGGTGGCGGCGTTGATTTTTGTGGGGTGGTACATGTGGTCGCACCGCGAGGTGGCGGAGGACGTGATGCCGGCGGGGGTGCAGATTGTGAAGTATACGGAGTTGGGTGTGCCGCCGTCGATCACGCGGCAGACGGCGCAGGCGACGCAGCTCAACGTCGCTGCGGCTGCGGCATCGCCGTCGATCGGGATACCGGAGCCGGTGCCTGACGAGCAGGCGCGGCAGTCGACGATAGCGACGCAGGCGGAGATGGCGGATGCCCTTGCGCCGATCACGGCGAGCGAGCTGACGGGGGGATCGGATTCGATCATTGTGGACATGGATGGTGCGACCTCGCCGAAGCCCGGCGAGTTTGTGGCGTTTGACGAGTTGCCGGTGCTCTTGAACGCGGAGCAGCCGGTGTACCCCGACCTGGCGCGGGAAGCGGGGTTTTCGGGCACGGTGACGGTGAACGTGCTGGTGGGGAAGGACGGCAAGGTGAAGAGGGCGATCGCCGTGGACGGCCCCGAGCTCTTACGCCAACCCGCGATAGATGCTGCGCTCAAAGCCCGCTTCAAGCCTGCGCTCCAGGGACGCAATCCCGTGGAAGTGTGGGTGCTCATCCCCTTTATCTTCGAATTGAACCGCTAGGGGTCCTATCCCAAGTATCTTGACGTTTCGCGCGGGCGGCGGCCGATGGGGCCCTCCCCGTGGCCGGGCGGCGCATGCTCGGTTTGAAGCGCCGGCGAGGGCGCGGCTCACGCCGAGTTTTTGTGGATTCCCGAGACGGCTTCTTCGACGGACTCGAAGGTGTCGAAGACGAGCACGAGCTTGGTCACGAGGAAGATCTGGCTGATCCGGTCGCCGACACGCGCGAGTCTGAACCAGCCGTTGTGATTGGAACAGGTGGTTCGCATGCGCACCATCGATCCGAGGCCGGTGCTGTTGACCCAGGAGATTTTGCCGAGGTCGAGGACGATCTTGGGCGGGCCGGTGCCGGCGACCTGGTCGATGACGCCCAGGATGGACAGGGTCTCTTCTCGTCCCACCAGGTCTTTCTTGGGGGTGAGCACGTGTACATCGCCGAACGTAGTGTGTTCGAAAGTCATGCGAATCTCCTTTAGGAAAAAGGGCGTCTCGCGAGCCGCGGCCGGCCGACGATCGGCCGAGAGAGGCGGTATCGGGAGCCGAGTTCGACTCGATCCCGGGAGAGCCCGAGCGGTCTCGCCCACGGAATCATGCGAAAGTATGTGGATTATACGCGCGAACGGACCTGAACGTCAAGGCTCGAGATGCGCGGGGCGGGCCATGTGTGTGCGGGTGTGTTCGAAGGGCCCCCGCGCCTCCGTCCGGTGCGGGGCGGTCCGGGGGAATCGCCTTGACAGCCCCCCGGGGTGCTTGTTATTCTACACAGTGTTGCTCCCCCCTCACGGTACTGGTACCCCACGAAATTATCGGCAAAGGAGGCCAAGCGGGTGAGGCACAAGATTATGCAGCCGGTGGTGTTGTTTGTTGCGGTGAGCGTGCTCGCCTTGTATGGGGCGTGTGTGGCGCTGAAGCCGTGCACGGTATCTCCGGTGGAGATCGAGGAGATCAAGAGCGACATTCGCGATCTTGATGCGAAGCTCGCTGAGCGCAAGGCGCTATTGGCGAAGCTTGAGGCGGAGATAGTGGAGTTGCAGGCGCGCATCGAGGAGAGGCGGCTGCAGTACTCTGCGGTTGATGCGGAACTCACGAAGCTGAAGAAGGCCAGCGGGGTGACGGAACGGCCGGCGGAGGAGAAGGCGCCGAGCGTGCCGGCTCTGGATATGGGATCATAAACGAGGTGAGCATGGGAAAGCGGTTAGGCAGAGGATGGATGGCGGTGCTGGCGGCGGGGGTGTGTGTCGGCGCGTTGGCGTTTGGGTGCGGCGGTCCTGCGGAGCGCAAGGTTGACGTTGCGGCTGGCGAATACTACTCCGAGGAGGAGCTCACGCTGCTCTCCGACAGGACGAAGAGCCGATACTGCGAAGATCTGGGCGTGGCGCGGACGAGCACGCAGGAGGCGTTCGACGCGAAGACGCGGGAGCTTGCCGAGACGAACGAACAGATCAAAGCGGTGAGCGGCAAGCGGACCGACCTGGACCGGGAGCGCGTCCGGCTGGAGATGGAGATACAGAACCTCAAAGATCAAATCGAGACCGTGAAAGCACTGCCCGACTCGGTGCGCATCAGGATCGGGGAGAGCCTCGGAACGATCGCGGCGCTGGTCAACGTCTACAACGACTCGACAAAATGGTGGAAGCTCCTCGAAGCCAATAAGAACATCGTCCTCGACCCGCTCTATTGCCTGGCCGATACAACGATCTTCATCCCCAGAGATTGGCCGACCGAGTAAAAAGCAACATGCGGCCCGAAAGGCAATCCTGCTCAGAGAGCATCTAGAACGGATTGTTGGTTTCAGATTCCGAGCACGGACCACTCCCGCTCACAATGGAAATCATCGATATCATTCTCCCCGTCTTTTTGGTTATCGGCCTTGGGTATGTGCTGCGATTGGCAAAGTACCTGGGTGACGAGACAAACACGGCTCTTTCGAGGCTCGTGTTTTACGTTGCCGCACCGGCGTTGTTGTTTCACGGCACATCTCAAACCCCGCTGCAACGAAGCGTAAACATCCAGACCCTGCTCCTGCTCGCCGCAGTGACGGTCGTGATCGGGGTTGCCGTTTACATCGCCTGCGCCCGGTCGTCCCCGCGCAGGCGCGGCGTGCTCGCCCAGGGGGCGCACCGCAGCAACATGGTGTTCGTAGGCCTTCCGATTATCACTTATGCCTATGGCGAATCGGCTCTCGGTCCGGCGGCCGTTCTCATTGGATTCATGGTGGTGTGGTATAACCTGCTTGCGGTCCTGTTTCTCACCCTGCCGCATCGACAGGCGGGTGCGGGGATTTCGAAAGCGTGGATCGATGCCGCAGTAAAGACCATCAGCAACCCGTTGATTTTAGGGTGCGCAGGCGGGCTTCTCATATCGGCCTTGGGATTGAGCGTGCCGGTCGCACCGGCCAGGGCCCTCGATCTCGTGGGCAGGACCGCCCTGCCGCTGGCCCTCGTTTCGGTCGGGGCGGGGCTGGAGTTCGGCAAGCTGCGGGCCGAGATTGCAGGGGCGGCGCTCGTATCGTTCATGAAGCTTGTCGTCTATCCCGCCATGGTGTACGCCGGTTTGTTGGCGCTGCATTATGACGGCGTCGATCTGGAGGTGCCGGTGATTCTCATGGCTACTCCGACGGCGGTGGTGAGCTACATCATGGCGAAGGAAATGGACGGTGACGAAAAATTGGCGGGGGCGATCGTTATCGGATCCACCGCGGCTTCGATAGTGACGCTGTCGGGGTGGCTTGCGCTGTTGCGGTTCTTTTAACGGTTCTTTTCACCCGCCGGCGGGGGTGCGCAAGACTAGAACCGGTATCGCACCGAGATGTGGTTGAATGACGCGGCGCTCAAGGTCGATGAATAATCGTAGTAGTAATACAGATCGACGATGAATGTATCGCGAATGTTGATTGCAAGGCCGTTATGAAACAAGGCTCCCGTTTTGTAAACCAGATCATAATTGATTAATCCCCGCTGTTCGTCGAAGGTCGCAGGCGCGCGTTCGACAGGCATAATCTGCTTATAGTAATGTTCCACGTCGTCGTACGCAGCGGTGAAGTCGACGCCCATTCTCAATTGGATATGCGTGCCGAGCTTCCACTCGAGCGACGCCGGTACGATGAAGTAGTAGTATGCCTCATCGTTATCATGGTTCTGCGCATACGTGCCGGACACGGAGAACGTATCCGGAAAATCATTATTCAGAATCAACGTGGCGTAGCTCCCCGGACTGTCTTCCTTGAAACTCCTTAGAATCAAAGACCCCTTGGCGCCCAAAAAAACGAATACGCCGTCATCAATCTCTCCGGCATAGCCGATCGCTGAGGAAACGTACAGGCTCGAAAAGTCGCCGTCATAGGCATAGCCGAGGCGATGGTCGAAGAGATCCCTGGTGTCCAGTTCGTCGTCGATGTTGCGGAAGGAAGCGGCGCCGTCTCCGTGCGCCGAAGTCCAGGAAAGCAGATGCGCCGTGCGAAGCGATTCTGTCAGCTGCAAATGAACCTTGCCGAAGAAGCTCAACCATCGATAATCGCGGTGGGAATCGTAGGCAGTCTCTCGATAGAGATTATCCGGCATCCCGCCGTACATTCCTATGCCGTTGCCGTCATAATCTTCGTTCTCGTATCTGGATTCTGATATCACCGCCGGGTACAGCGACCGAGCCAGGCCGCACCCGATCACGGCGTCGGATATCAAACACCGGGGCCGGTACAATCCCGCGGAGATCGCAAACGAGGTCATTTCGTAATGGCGTGAGTACACTTCATAGTTCTGGTAGAGATAGCTGTTGTTTCCCCCGTCCGTGCGCAACCTGAATTCAACGGTATCGTAAAGGGATCGGTACTGCTCGCTATCGTACTCGGCTTCGAACCTCGCTCCCGCATACCCCGTGCCGAAGGGCACAGCGCACGCGATGCTCAGAGCCGCGTGATCGACTTGCCTTTTGCCTATGCTGTATCTGGAAAAATCTCTCAGCACGTAGTCGGAATCCATGTATATCCCGTTGTCCGAGTCTATTTCATCATCGTTGGAGACCGCCGTCTCGAGACCAATCGCCGTATGGAACCGATTCTTGTATGTATGGAGAAAGTTGAAGGCGATCGGATGATACTTGTAACTCGAGGTGTAATTCTCGATTGGAGTCAATTGACTTTGGAGATACCGATCACTGATGGGGAACGGGATGACTATGCTTCTTACGGGCAGATTAACGCCGTACACTTCAGGCCGGTCGATCAACCCGGCCCGGGCGGGATTGAGATAGAGATCGGTGAGCGCGTCTTCGACGATGCCTGCCAAGTGGATGCTGAGCGCATACGTACGCAATGAATAATCGGTCTGGGCGGGAGATGCCTGGAATGAGACGAGCAGGCAGAACGCCGTCCCCGCGCAGAAAACAAAGGTTCTTATGCCGTGCAACAACTTCAATTCGCATGCTCGCATTGTTCAAAAGAACAGGGAGAACTCCCGCGGCGGCANNNCGCGGCTCACCGTATCGTACGCGAACCGGAGACGGCTGTCCAGTCCAATTGACTTCGTTTGGCTGTTGCGATTCGTGCTATAATTCCCGTGTCCTTGCGGCATGATCCGTTGAACGAATGGAGGAAGCAATGAATGACAGAGACGTGCGCGCGCCGTTTGTGCTTGGAGCATTCATATGTTTGGGATTGGTTCTGCTCGGGTACTTGTTGGCGGGCGGTGTCACGAATATCAGGGCCTTGAACAGAACCGTCGAGGTGAAGGGGCTGTCCGAACGCGAAGTGCCTGCGAATATCGCCATCTGGCCGATCAAATTCAGAGAAGCGGATAACAATTTGAACGATCTTTTCTCTACGATGCAGCGGAAGAACGTCGTAATCATGGAGTTTTTAAAAAGCCGGGGGTTCAAGGAGAGCGAAATCACTGCCTCCGCTCCCTCCGTCGTGGATAAGCAGGCTCAGGAATATATTGAACGACATTAAACCCGGCATGATCGAAGAGGCGACGAAGAATGCCAGCGAAGTCGCCGAGAAGTTCGCCCGGCACTCGAACAGCAAACTTGGGAAAATCAAGCGGGCGTCGCAGGGGCAATTTTCGATAGACGACCGTGACAGCAATACCCCGCACATAAAAAAGGTGAGAGTCGTTTCGACCGTGGAGTACTACTTGACGGATTGAAGCGCAGATTCGAACCCGAGCAACCATACGTATGTGGGAATACATCGCATATCGCGCATTGCTTCTTGTGAGACGCACATGATTATGGTATAATCAGGCATATCGCTCGAGCAAATCTTCGCCTGGGGAGGCCGCTTTGATCCGCTCACTGGTGGTATCCGCATGTATTATCGCCAATGCAGGCATGTTGTCCGCGCAGGCGCCCGGAGGAATAATAAGAATATACGCCGATGAGCAAGGTACCGACTGCAACTTCAGCGATCAAGCTCCCGGTGTCGTTTCTTACTACCTGTTTCAAGAATACAGCCCCGGCGCCTCGGCCATCGAGTTTCAACTGGATCTGACCGGTTTTGATTATTTCTCCTATCTCGGCGACACCAGCCCCTTCCAGCTCAAGATTGGCAATTTTCTTCAAGGCGTATCGATTTCGTATGGAACATGTCTGTACGAAACCGTGTTTCTCGGCGCTGCTCACTTCAGAGGATTGGGAACTACTCCGCCATGCCATTATGTTCGCGCAAAGAACCACCCGATTCCGGGCATACCTGAAGCAACTACGCCGATAGCGGTTGACTGTTGGCAGCCTCGGCAGTTTCTGCTCGTTGACGGCGGAGTGGGAGTGATAAATCCGAGCGAAGATTGCCAGTGCCCCGATATCGCTGCACGTTGTCCCGCGATCGATTCGGGAAAGCTGTTCGGAGAACGGTACTCTGCGGATGCAGGCTTTATTGCGGATCCGCCGGGGGTGCCGCATGCATACGCCACGAGATATGTCGAGATTACACGCCTGCCCGATGAAGTGATCTATCTGTCGAGCCAGCCGGATTCATGGGCTCCGCTTGTCGTCGACGATGATATATTGATCAATTATCAATCCGCGGGGCCCGGCCCCTACACGGTTCTCGACGATTCATTCCCGGTCAATGTTGCTTTAGAATCGATTTTTCAGCCGGAGTTAGCCGATGAGATTCCGGTATCGGTAATTCCATTCGGGACAAGTTGCGTCAGATTCGATCTTGTCGATACGCAAAGAAACATTCTCGGCAATTCGAATATTTATATATACAAGCCAGCCGGCGGAGCCACCTATCTGGATATGACGTGTCCGGATCCGATAGCCGTCGAGTGCAGCGAAGAGGTGCCGGCTCCGGACATCGGCAGCGTGCTGGTGAGAGGGGACTGTACAGGCGAAATCACAGTCATTCACGCGGGCGATGTATCCAACGGACACGGCTGTCCCGAGATTATCACTCGCACGTACCAGGCGACGGATGACTGCGGAAACATGGCGAGTTGCACGCAGGAGATCTCGATAATCGACACCGGCACTCCGGTAATCACCGGCGGCCCTGCCGACCTCGCCGTACGGTGCGCTAAGAATGTGCCGCCCGCCGACGTCGGCCTGATAACGGCTGTTGGCGACTGCGAAGGAGGAATTGTGATCACACATCGCAGCGATGCGCCGCTCAGCGATCCATGCGGCGGCTTTATCGACCGCACCTATCGTGCGACCAATGCCTGCGGGAATTTCGATGAATATGTGCAACGCATAACCGTTGACGATGACACTCCTCCGGTCATGTCGAATTGTCCGGTCGATATCGTGATCGAATGCGAGGAGGATGTGCCGTCCACGCATCCGGCCTTCAGGGATAACTGCATCGGCACAATCGTTCCTATGTACGAGGTGTTCAGGGAGAGTCCCGACAGAATCAGAAGATTCTGGACCGCGGCGGATCGCTGCGGCAACGCGACGAGCTGCACTCAGCTACTCACTATTCGCGACACCACGCCTCCGCGGCTGAGCGGATGCTACCCATTTGATCTGGTCGTCGACTGCGGCAACGCGATTCCGGATCCCTGGAACGTGACGCCAATCGATAATTGTGAAGGACAGCTCGCATCGTTTGCCTTCGATGAACACCAAACAAATCCAGGCTCCTCATGCGGCAACATCATAACCAGGACGTGGACTGCAGTCGATTCCAGCGGGAATGCGGCGCGTTGCACACATCAGATTACCATGAGGGCTTGCAGGATCATGCCGAAGGCGCTCGATTTTGGGGAGGTTATGCTCGGCTATTCGAGAATTCTCTCGTTCGTGATCTCGAATCCCAGTGCAATCGCTTTTTCGGGGAGCGTCGCCGAAGCGAGCGATCAATTTTCAATCCGATCGGGCGGCGGCGATTACAATCTGGCCCCGGGCGAATCGCTGGTTGTCGAGGTGCGCTTCAAACCAACCAGAGGGGAGTCGGCGGAGTGCATTATACGAACCGGCTCCGAATGCGCCGAAGTGCCGGTATCGGGTGTCGGCTTTGCGACTATCGGTGTAACCATACAATCGTATTCCGCATTCTGGCAGGATGATCATGTGGAAGTAAAGTGGCGAGTGAAAGATGTGTCGGGAGCGCTTTCCTTTGGCGCGTCCAGAGGATCAAATGATGGAAGGAATGTTGTCCTGATAGTTAATCCTGATATCGTTCAGGAGGACGATGAATTTATTCTGTATGACAGGACGGCTGTCCGCGGAGAGACATATACGTATCATGTCGAAGTCAAGGAAGATGGGATCTCCGCAACATCTTTTGAAGCTACAATAACGACTCCGGCTCTCGCATTTGCTCTCTATCAATCCCACCCCAATCCTTTTAAGGAGTCAACCGTCATAGGCTTTAATCTGGAGCGCCCTGAGAATGTCACTCTCGATGTGTTTGACATTTCAGGAATGCGCGTCTGCACTCTCTTGAATCGATCCATGAATGGGGGCGAGCATTTCACTACATGGAACGGCGAAGATACACACGGCAAGCGCGCGGCCTCCGGCATCTATTTTTATCGTCTTAGAGCGGGAAATCAGACGCTGATACGGAAGATGGTGCTCCTGCACTGATAACGGCGTGATTTTCTGCAGCTCCGGTTCAGGGGCTTGATGTAAGGCTTGTTGAGAACAACACAAAGGAGCGGCTATGATGAAGCTTGGATTCCTTCGATCGCAGGTCATCGTTTTGTTATTCGCCATTGTCTCATTGCCGGCGATATGCCGGGGCCATTGGTCCCCCAATGGAGTGCGAGTCGGACCGGCAGGATGCTATCCGCAGGCGGAATCCGATGGTGCAGGGGGCGCTTTTGTCACATGGTTGAGCGGGAACGGCGTCGGCTTCGATATCTCCGCGCAGCGCATTGACTGGGACGGCACCCCGTTATGGTCGAGTGAGGGGATTATCGTATTCTCCTCGGCCAATCAAGGGGCGCGACCCCAGATTGTTCGCGGTGATTCGAACGACTGTATCGTCATAGGGGGGTGCGGTTCCAGCCCCCACATCGAACTATATGCGCAGAGAATCGACGCCTCGGGTGGATTCTTATGGCAGTCGGGCGGCATAAAGCTGTTCGGCGACACATTATCCAGATCCGAGCCGAAAGCCATTCCGGACGGAGCCGGCGGCGTCATAGTAGCCGCAACATCGTATACTGTGGGATCGGATGAGTTTGATATCAGCGCCCAACGGATAGACGGCGACGGAAACCTCCTCTGGGGGGACGGCGTCACGGTCTGCTCATATCAGGGAATCCAATCTAAACCGGTCCTCGCCACGGACGGTTCGGGCGGAGCCATTATCGCCTGGCAGGATTTACGCGTGGGCCATTATTGCATCTTCGCACAGCGTATCGATGCCGAAGGAACGGCCCGGTGGAATCCGGACGGCGATCCCGTGACATTTACGATCTACCGCGAGGAATGTCCTTCAATTGCGCCGGACGGCTCCGGGGGAGCCATCATCGCCTGGGAGGATCGCCGAAATCAACCGGCCCAGGCCGACATATACGCTGGACAGATGGACTCGACCGGCCTCCAGCTCTGGGGATTGCAAGGAGTGGCGGTTCAGATCCTTGCTGAAAGCAGCGAGTTGAAGCCGGCGGTTGTACCTGACGGAGCGGGCGGAGCAACCATTGTGTGGGAGCAACATGAGGGCATAATCCCCACAGTCGAGGCGTATGCCATCGCTGCGAGAAGGATAAGCGCATCGGGTACACCCATATACGGGACCATGATTCTCACTCACGAAAGCACCGTGCAGCTGAATTGTTCTGCCGCGTCCGACGGATCGGGCGGAGTTCTCGTCGCATGGGAAGACCTGCGCGACGGACAGGATATTTATGCGCAGCGAATTAATTCCGCGGGCACCGCATTATGGGAGCCATACGGCATGGGCACATGTGTCGGCATCGGTGCCGTTTATCGGCCGGTAATCACAGCTATTGGGTCCGGCAACTCTATCGTTGTCTGGGAAGATTCTCGAATCGGCGGCGAGGGCGTTTATGCCCAGCGTGTAGAGGGAGTTTACGGCGTTCACGGTTTTCCAGCGGCCTCGATCGCCGGCTTGTGCGACGTTCCCGGCGACGAGGGCGGCCTCATCCGGCTCTATGTGGAAGCGTCCGATCTCGACAACGTGCAAGAGACTTATTTCCCCGTCGCTTCATATAATGTTTGGCAACGCGTGGACGATCCCGGGACGCTGTCGATGATTACCGCATTCGCCCGTGATGCCGGCAGTGTTAACAGTAACGGCGCGATCCCGAAGGCGGAAGTTCGAGATCTATCGATTCCCGAGAGCTGGCGCCTCACCGAAGCGGACGGCAGGTTCTTCCTTGGCGCCGAAGCGGCGGCAGCCGGCCTTCCGCCGGGAACATGGGAACTTGTGGGCAATTTCGCCGCCCTGCAGCAGGAGGAGTACATCTACCGCACATCAACCGTTATCGATTCGTCGGCATCCGGCACACCGTGGTCCGTCTATATCGTGACGACGCATTCGACGACTCCGACGATCTGGTGGGTAAGCGATCCCGACAGCGGCTATTCGGTCGATAACCTCGCCCCCGCCATGCCGCTCGGGCTCGAAGGAAAACAGAGCCTTGCTCCCGAGGGGCTGAGCATAACCTGGAATCCGAACGATGAAGCCGACATTCGCGGCTACGCGGTCTATCGCGGCGCGAGGCCGGATTTCACGCCCAGCCCCAGAAATCTGCTTGCCACACTGTTCGATGCGGCGTACTTCGACGACGAATGGCGGTGGGACAGCGGATACTGCTACAAGATCGTCGCCGTCGACATACACGACAATTGGAGCGCATATGCACTCCTCGATGATGCGAATGTTACGGGAAACGATCCCTCTGCAATGCCCGGGACGACGTATCTCGATCAGAACTATCCGAATCCCTTCAATCCGTGCACGACGATACGTTTCGGTTTGCAAGAGGCGGGGCGCGTGTCGCTGGTCATTTATGATACCGCTGGAAAGGTAGTTCGGATTCTCGTCGACGAGGAGCGGAAGCGGGCCGTGTATCATGAGCACTGGGATGGCCGGGACGGGAACGGAAACGCGGTCGCAAGCGGAGTGTATTTCTGCCGGCTCGAAACGGCCGGGTCATTCAGCGTAACGCGCAAGATGACGCTTGTGCGGTAGATCCCTCGCGCGTGCGCCTCAGGAAATCGAGGAAGAAAAAATCCGGCTGCCGATTCACAGCGAACCGGCAGCCGGATTCGTTTGCGATAGAGCCGGCTCAGCGCTACTTGATAAGCACCAATTTCTTTGTGGCTCTATAGTCGCCGGTAGTGAAATTCACGAAATATATTCCTGTCGCTACCGGGCGGCCTCCGTCGTCAAGCCCGTCCCATGATACGAAGTGCGGGCCGGACGAGAAGGGTTGATCCGAAAGCGTACGGATGAGAGCCCCGCGCGTATCATACACTCTGAGCTTCACCCGCGCTTCCTTCTCGAGAGAAAACTCCACCATAGCCTCCTGATTGAACGGGTTGGGCGATATCGCCGTCAGCGAGGTCAGGCTCGGCACGGGATCGTCCGCTCTTCTCGGAATGGTGATGCGCAGGATGACCGGAGTGCCCAACTCGAAGATGTCGGATACCAGGTAGTTTTTCCCGGCCGTGCTGGTGTAGTGCAATCCGATCGCGCCCCAGTCCTCGAAGACGCTCATTTGGTCCTCGGGCACCTGCGTGGAGGCCTCGATGAGATCCCTGGTCGCCTGCACCGAATAGTAGGCGGCTAGATCGTTGTATCCGTCTCTGTTGATGTCGACGATCAATGTCTCGAGAGGACGGAGCGCCGCTTTGGCGTTCCCCACGAACACCTTCTTGGGATCGATCGCTGTGGCGTCGAACTCCCCGGGCTTCGAGGGAATAACCAGGGCGTACTTCTGGAACTGCGGATTCAGGTCCAAGCCGTCACCCGTAAAACCTGTCGAACATATCGCATTGCCTGACTGGTCGTGAGGAACCTGCACGTACACCGTGCTCGTGGCCGTGTTGCCGTCGCAATCGGATGCGATGTGAACGATAGTGTAGGTTCTGCCCTCGTGGCCGCCCCTGCGTTCGGACCGGAGGTTGAACTTCGTCTTGCTGATGATCTCGATATCCCCGACGGTATTGCCGTCGCCTTTTGCGTTATCGGGCTCGTTGCTCGATATGCTGACAAGGTCGAATGTCGGGAATTCGCAGCAGATGTCGGTCACTTCGACCGTCGCGTTGATCTCCGACATCTTGTGGTTCGGCGGCCAGAGACAATCGCGGTCGAGCGTCACCGTTATCACCGGAGGCGTGGTATCGACGACATAAACTCTTGAACTGCATGTCGAGCTATTGCCCGAGTCGTCCGTCGCTGTGAATACGACCGTATTTGCCCCCTTCGGGAAGCAGAAATCATCGGCCACATTGTCCACGATATCCACTCCGAGGTCGCAGACGTCGGTGGCGCTTACGTCATTCCACCAGTCGGCAAGCTGCATGCTGCCTTCGGAGGTGCCGCAGAATCCTTCGCACTCGATGACGATGTCGGCGGGGCAGACAATGGTCGGCGGCGTGGTGTCGACGATTTGTATGTCGACGTAATCGGTGTCGCTCAAGCCGATATCATCCGTCACGATGAGCCGCACCGCCGTCGTTCCGAGCTGGAAGTCTCCCGTCGGATTAACGAGGGTGTTGTTGTCGAAGGTCACTCCGGCTGCGCTCCACAGATACGTGAGAGGGTCGCCGTCCAGGTCGCTGGACCCGGAACCGTCCATCTGCACCGAGGTTCCGACCGGTCCGGTGCATTCGACGATCTGGTCGGGGCCGGCGTCCGCATCGGGCGGGCAGCCGTTGGTGAACAGGTTGTTGCGAAGGACGAGGAGTGTGGCAACGGCCACAGCCTCGCCCTGCGGCGTGATGTCGTCGCGGCACTGCTTGCGCGAGTAGGACATCATCTGATGAGGATCCGGAGCATACGTGTCGCCGTTGGCATCGGTCGCCGAGCCCGTATATGCGCAGGCCGGCCAGGCGGACACGTTTCCATCTCCTAATCCGGGATCCGCGGGTGTATCGCACAGGAGGTCGCCGCAGACTGCGCAGTTGGAACCGTCGACAAGCTCGGCGCAGATCGCAGTCTCATGCGTGTGCAGGAGGTTGAAGAAGTGCCCTATCTCGTGGGGGAACGTAGACGGATTCGTCGGCTGGCCCACATAGCCGTTGTGGTAAACGATTCCCTGTGCAGCGGACCACGTAAACGATGATATCCCAGCCCACGGCAGTTCGCCTACGAAATACATGTTGATGCAGTTTGCGACGACGTTCTGCCCCCGCAGCGCATTCGCCTCGGCTTCGTCCGAGACGGTATACCAGTCGTCGCTGTCGATGTAGTCGATGCTGAAGAGGTAAAAATCCATGCCGGTGTTGATAAAGTAATTATCGGCATCGACGAATCCCTGCTGGATCAGCGCCATGTCGATTCCGCCGGTTCCATCGGACCTGCGAACGATGTGCAGGGCGCACGGGATGCAGTACGGTCCCGTCGCGGTGGAGGGGGGCGTCAGTTGGGGCGCGGACAGCAGCGCGTTCAACGCCTGCACGTCCGCCGGCTTCAAGCTCGAACCGCATTCGAGTTCGGTCAAGCTTGGTTCCTGCACTTGCGAGGAGAGTTGAACGGGATTGAGACAAATCAGGAGTACTGCCAATGCCACAAAACTGATCGAACAGAATCGTACAACCATAGGGGTCCTCCTTGGGCGAGAACGTCGGCCGGCCGCTCGAGTAAAACGATTGGTGAACGGTCGGCCGGGAGCAGAGCAATAAAAAACGGCGCTCGACACCGAAGGCGATCAGCGCCCTTTCTTATTACCACGAATTGAGGATCGTTCCATGGTGATCATGTTCTATGTGCATAGCACGTTGTGAAAGCCGAGATGCGGCACGAGGCAGAGACAAGACCACTATGCCGATTTAGGGCTGCAGTATACCACTTGTCCCTGCGGCGAGTCAACATATATGAAGCATTTTACGGCATAGCGGCGCTTCAAACGGCATTGAGAGTCGCCATGTTTTTAACGATAAGCAAACTCGAAACGGCGGAAGGGGGCATGTGTCGAAAAAGAACACTTCACACCGCTGAGATCCTTGCTATACTATGCACACGGACTGGATGGCAGGGGCTGACGGTCTTTTCTAAGTGCAAGCGGTTCAATGCACGCGCTGCCGATGCGCCAAGGAGGATGCTATGAGGCCGAATCTTGGTCGATTGCTGACCGCGTTACACATGAGTATTTTATTTGCGTGTTGCATCCTGGCCGCGTGCGCCGGCTGTCAGGTTGATCAGTCGCAGAATGCGCAGCCCCCGGATGTCCCCGTGGAATGCGGGACGAATCTGGGCCTCACCCCCGAATCCGGCCTCAAAACCGATTGGGATGAAGTGCTCCGCGGCTGGAGCTGGTCGGTCGACGGCGCCCAACTGACGCTTACGCGGAAGGGTTTGTGCGGCGATGAGTGCAATTTCACGGAAGAAATCATTCTGGCCGGCATAACCGACTCGTGTCCCCAGTTCGTTTCGGCGCGCTTCGCGAAAACCGATGTCGGAGGCGCCAAAGGCTCCGTGGTCGAAACGATTCAGGCCGACAAGGGCGTTCTCAAGATCGAGAAATGGGAATACCCGAACGGCGTCATCAGCGGGGCCCTCGAAACCGAAGTT
>JACQXT010000020.1 GCA_016208665.1 Chitinivibrionia bacterium
GAGCCGTTCCACCACATTCCGCACGCCGATGCCCTTTCTCGAATAATCCTCCCGCATGCCCGGGCCGTTGTCTCTGATGGTCACCACCGTCGCGCCTTCCTCCTTGCCGGCGGACAGGTCGAGCCGCCCGCCTTCGATGAGGGGCGCGATCCCGTGTTTGAGCGCGTTTTCCACGAACGGCTGGAGCACCATTCCCGGCACCGGGACATCGAGCACCCGCGGATCGATGGACGTGGTGACGCGCAATTTCTCCTCGCCGAACCGGATCGTTTCTATTTGAAGATAGCTTTCGATGAAATCGAGCTCCTTGCTGAGCGGAACGAAGTCCCCCTCGCTGTAGAGGAGCCGCCGCAGGATCTCGGAGAGCTTCACGATGATCCACCGGGCTTTCCGCGGCTCGCTCCCGATGCACGAGGCGACGGAGTTGAGCGTATTGAACAGAAAATGCGGATTGATCTGGCTCTTGAGCGCCTGGTAGCGCGCCTCGACGAGACGGAGCTCGCGCTGCTCGAGCTGCTGTTCGAGGCGCGTGTTGTTCCAGATCTTGAGGGGAATGCCCACGCACATGTTGACGAACGGCAGCGGAGAAAACGACCATATAATCGAGTAATCGGCGACGCTCCTCCGTATGACGCCGCCGGTGATTCCCGCCGCCGCGAAGAGGGGGAGCGCCAGGTATTCGCCGCCGAGGACCGCGGGGGCGGAAATGATGACGCCTGCGGCCGCCCCCGGACCGATTCCGCACATGAGCCCGATGAGAAACGCTCCGGGGAGGCTCACGTCCACGGCTCCGTATCCGACGAGAATCCGCACCGCCGCGACGAACGAGAACAGCGAGGCGAGCAGGACGCCAAGCTTCATGTCCCTGCCCGGACCTTCCCGTTCGGCAAAGAGCAGCCTCTTGAATCGAGCCGAACTTATCAGCACGGTGGCCAGGCCGGCCATCACGCCGAGCTTGAGCAGCAGGGCAAAGAGTATGAATTGATCGCCCGTCAGAGTAACATCGTTCATCGCAATCCCGAACTCCCCAAAAACAGGGGCAACCGAATATGCGCCAAATTGATCGGAACCGCGCCGAGGCGGCGGCCCTCTATAAGTGCAAGCGCTGCGGCCAGTATATGCCCGCACCCCTGCTGAGTCAACTCTTCGAAAGGCGGCTGCGGCACGCGTAAATCCTTTTGCTCAATTGACTTTTGACAGACATTCTATTACAATTATAGGGTATGCATATGCCGCAACAACCGGAACAAGCCGATGGACTCGCACCATGATTCGTCAACGCAAAGCTTGCCTTCTCCTTATTACCCTGGGGATTGCCTCGTTCGCCGGGCTTCGGGCCGAGCCCGCCGGCCGGCTGCCCGTCTCCCGCACCGCGGCGACTTCCGACAGCGTATATAACGCGCACCATCCGCGGCTGCTGTTCTCCGCCGCCGACATCCCCGCTCTCAAGGCCAAGATTCAGGACGGCGGGCGCGCCGACCAGGCGTATGATTTCATCATGCTGTTCGTCGATATGATCTATCCGACGTCGACGTACACAGATCTCTTGGGCACGGATTTCGGTCTCGGGACGGTTCCCAATCTCGGGCTCGCCACGCATCTCGAGACTCCTGAGGATGCCGCGGCCCGCGAACTCGGAAAGAATCTCACCCTTTACATAGCGAACGGATGGAGCGTCGACGGCGACGAGTACAATTCCGCCCTGCGGTTGCGGTCTCTCGCGCTCGGATATGACATGTTCTTCCAGAACGCCTCTCCCGGCGAACGCGATGCGGTGAAGAACGAGATCATCGCGTACGTGGATACCATGCTCGAGAAACGCAGCTTCGAAACGTACCTCTTCAGGCCCTACCTCGGCAACACGAGCGCGATGATCGCCGCCTCGCTCGGTCTCGCGGCCGTTTGCCTCGCGGACGAGATGGATCCGGCGACGGTCGAGAATGCGCTGGACATGGCGGCGGATCTCACCTACGGCTGGCTCAACTATCTCCTCGACGAACGGGGCGCATATAACGAGGGATTGCTGTACGGCGGATGGAGCATGCGCAATCTCGTGTACTACTTCGACGCCCTCAAGCGCTACAACGGATACAATTTCGCCGACAAATCGAAGATACGAAACATGGAGAGATGGTTCGTCTACGAACTGCTCCCCGAAGGTTCCAGCCGCACGAACAACCTGAACGAGTGCGCGTATTCCGACTGGGCCCTCTCGAAGCACAACACCTATACCGAGTGGGCGCAGAGCGAGTGGAACAGCCCGCTCGCCGCGTGGCTCTGGGACCACACCTGCGGATCGGCGTACGGCTACGATTACGGCATCAAGGCCGACAAGGCCGCCACCGTGCTCTGGCACAAGGAGCTTGTGCCCGTGCAGCCCGACTCCATACTGCCGAACGCGTATCTGTGGGAAGAGCGCGGCCTCTATTATTACAGGACCGGCTGGCAAAGCGCGAAGACGTCGAAAGACGTGCTGTTCAGCTTTTACTCCGGCAAGTATCAGGGAGGCCACGCCCAGGAGGATCAGAACAACTTCACGCTCAACGCCTACGGCGCGAAATTCGCCATCGACCACGGCATGGGTACGACTGCGAAGCAGAGCGAGGCGCACAATCTCGTATTCATCGACGGGCTCGGGCAGCACAATGCCGGCGCCACCATCGGAACGGACGGCAAGATCGCCCAGTTTCTCCTCAACGATTTCGCCGACTGCATCGTCGGCGACGCTACGGCCGCGTACACGACGTACAGCTACTTCAACAGCCCGGGCTACCCGTTCGAGTACTCCGACTGGTCGTGGGGATACGACGGGGGCAATCCCGTCAACAAGGCGTTTCGAAAAGTGCTCGCCGTCCACGACGCCGCAACGCCCCCCTACTTCATCATCATGGACGACATCGAGAAGGATGGATCGATGCACGATTACGAGTGGCGCATGCACACATATTATTCGTATGCGATCGACACCATGCAGAATCCCGTGCGGATCACCTATTCGACGGCGTTTCTGAACGTATATGCGCTCGATCCCCTGTTCGGCGAGCTCCGCAAGAACATCCGGTATTTCAATAATCTGACCGGCGATCCCGATTCGAGGATTCTTTCGTTTTCGACCGACGCCGTAAATCCGCACTTCACGTTTCTGCTTCTCCCCGGGGATGCGACCGTCGTCCCGCCGGTCGTGAGCCGGGAATCATTCCCCTGGGGGCTCGCGGTCACCGTGGAATGGAGCGGCGGCAAGACGGATATCCTCCTCTGCAACTATTCCGGCGGAGCGATCACCTACACGGGCGCGAGCCCGGCGCTGCTCTCGTCCGGCGGGGGAGGAGTTGACGCGGCGTTGGACCGCTCGCCGATTGACGCGCCAAGCATAGCGACCGACGCCGAAACCGCCGTTTTGAGAACGACCGACGGACGCCTCGACCGGTACATGCTCTCGAACGTCACGTCTTGTTCATACAATGATACGGTCTACGCGAGCTCGGCAAACGGCCCCTTCAGCGCGGCCCTCTCCGGAGACGCCATCAGCATCGACCGGTACGACGCGGACTTTACCTTCTATGCGCCGGGTGTTGAGTACATCTACTATCAGGGCCAGCAGATTCACGTCACCAGCGACGGCGGCTATCTGACGCCCGATCCCGCGTCGGGCGCCGGCGGCGACGTTCCGCTGCGGCCGTTCGTTGCCGTCGACGCGTATCCGAATCCGTTCAATCCCTCCACGACGATCCGTGTGAACATGCCCGAACGCGGCCGCGTCCGCATCACGATCTATGACTCTCTGGGAAGGGCCGTCAAGACACTCTGGGAGGGAAGCATGGAAGCGGGATCCAATCCCGTCCTGTGGAACGGCTCCAACAATTTCGGCGCGCCGGTTGCAAGCGGGATCTACTTCGTCAGGGTCGAGGCGGGCGCGTTCTCTCAAACGTTGAAACTTGCCGTCATCAAGTAGGCGCCGCCCCGTCATCCTCGGAGCGAGCCTCGTGCGCCCCGCGGCGATTTGCGCAGCGCGCTATTCTCCCGGGAAAAAGAGCGCTTCGAGGGAATCGATCATCCGATCGAGGTGAAAGTGCTCGCGCGCGCGCCGGAGGCCCGCATCTCCCATGGTCCGTGCGAGCGCTTCGTCGCCGAGCAGCCTGGCGAGATGGGCGGCGATTTCATCCGTCTTCCCATACTCATGCAGCAATCCCGTCACCCCGTCTTCGACGACTTCGGGAATGCTGCTCGAGCGCGTCGCGACCACGGGAATCGACGCGGCCATCGCTTCGGCCAGCACGTATCCGAATCCTTCCACGCTCGATGGAAGGACGAGCACGTCGGACGCGGTCAGTATCGAAGGGATATCGTCGCGAAAACCGAGCAGATGGAAGAAACCGCCGAGGCCCTTTTTGTCCAGCGATTCCTCCAGTTCGGATCGGGCGCTTCCCTCGCCCGCGAATACGAACCGCGCGCCGGGAAACGAACGGAGCACATCGGCGGCGGCTTCGATGATGAAACGGTGCCCCTTTCGCTCGGTCAGCTCGCCCGCGAGCGTAACGATCGCCGCATCCTCCGGAACGCCCAACGAACGCCGGAACGTCCGCCGGATCGCATCTCCGGCGGGGCGCAGGGCGTCGTACGGCGAGAAGTCGATGCCGTTGTATATTACAGCCGCCTTGCGTGGAGGAAACCAGGGAGCAGAACGACGAATCGAGTGTACACGAAGCGGTAGTGAGCCTTGCTCTTCAGGGGAAATTCGCTTCCGCGCCTCGGAATCAACCTCGGCCTGCGCCGCCGGCCGCCCAGCCGGCCGCGAAGCGCTCCCATCGCGAGCGCGGACGCGCAGATCCTGATCTCCCGATCGAGATTGGCGCATACGATGTCGGGGCGAAACGTCCCGACAATGGAAGCGATCCGGAGAATGGCGGAGGGATCTATGTCCCCCCTCATCTCCACGGTCCTGGCGTCGAGCCCGAGACGGCGCGCCCGCTCATCGAGGACGCTGCCGGGCCGGGAGCAGACGGCGACCGCATGGCCCCGCCGGGCGAGACCGTGTGCGGCGTCCAGCATCCAGCGTTCGCCGCCTCCGTACCGCGTGATGGATGATACGAACAGTATCCGCCCAGGCATGACGGCTCCATGTCAAGCCGCCGGGAGAGCGCGGATGGGGATCCCGGCGGGAGGTGCTGGCAACACGATCGGCATCATTCGCCGGGAGGGCGCGGACGCGCGGTCGAAACCTCCGGCACTTCTTTGCGGACGACGAGAAAAGTCACGTCGTCCATCCAATCCTTCACCTGCACGTAGGCCTGCAGCTTCTCGTGCATGTCCGAACAGATCTCCTGCGCCGACATTTTCCCGGAGCGCCTCAGGTTCGCCACCACCCGCTTCAAGCCGAACTCCTCGTTTGCGGCGTTGCGCGCCTCCGTCAGGCCGTCGGTGTAACAAAAGAGCACCTCATCGTCCACGCGCAACCGCCCTTCGAGAAGAACCGGATTGTCGAATACGCCCAGAATCGGACCGCCGATCTCCAGCAGGCGGTAGGAACCGTCCTGCCTCATCAGAACGGGCGGTTCGTGCCCCGCATTGCAGTAGGTGATCTCTCCCGAGCCGGGATTGAGAACGCCGATGAAGGCGCTGACGAAGTCCTGAGGCCTGACCGTCTCGACGAGAATCCTGTTCGCCGCCATGGCGATTTCCTTGGCTCCGACCAGGTCGATCGCCGCGGTATGCAGGGACGCTCGGAAGCTCGACATGATGATGGAGGCGGGAATACCCTGGCCGGCCACATCCGCGATGGCGAAGGCATAGGTGCCGTTTTTCAGCGGGAAGAAATCGTAGTAATCGCCGCTCACCATGAGGCCGGGATAATTGATTCCCCTGATATGGTAGTTCCCGACTTTCCTGCCCTTCTTGGGAGTGAAGAATTCCTGCACCGTGCGCGCCAGGTGCAATTGCCTCTGGAGTTCGCGTTTCTTGCGGTTGTCTTCGTAGAGGCGCGCCCGCTCGATCGCGACGGCCGCATATGCGGCGAACGATTCAAGGAGCACCAGGTCGTCTTCGCCGTACGCGTGCAGCCGATCGTTTTCCAGGTTGATCACGCCGATGACGCTGTTCCTCACGAGCATGGGCGTGACCATTTCGGAGCGGGTCTGCGGCCGCGCGTTGACGTAACGCGGATCGGACAAACAGTCGCCGACGATGATGCTCCGCTTGTTCCGCGCGGACCATCCCACGATCCCCTCGTCCAGCTTCAACCTGATCTTTTCTTCCTGGCCGGTGCCGTAGCTGTGATGGTCCTCGTTGACGATGAACTGGTTCTTCTTGTCGAGCACGAAGATGCCGGCGGCGTCGTAATAGACGATCTTTTTCAGGGACGTGAGGATTCTGTGGAGGACTTCGTCGAGCGTGAGCTGCATGCTCAGCGCCGCCGAAATCGAATGGAACAGCCGGGTTTCCAGATTCTTGCGCTTCACCTGGCGGTGGAGCCTGGCGTTGCCGATCGCCATCGCGATGTGATCGCCGAGCGCGGTGAATATCGAGAGGTCCGTCGGCTCGAACGGCGCGCCGCCGATGCGGTTGACGCCCTCGAGCACGCCGATGAGCTTCCCCCGCCGCTTGAGGGGAACGCAGATGATGGAACGGGCTTCGAGACCGAGCATGCGTTCGAGCTCGAGAGAGTACCGCTTGTCCTTCTTCGCGTCGTCGAGGACGACCGGCTGCTTGTTCCGGGCGACCCACCCCGAGATTCCTTTTCCCACGGGAACGGAAAGCCCCTTGATGTCCGTTCCCCGCTTGCCCATGGCGAGCTGGTACACCAGGTGCTTCTCGTCCTTATCGAGCACCGAAACCGACGCGCTTTCGACGGCGACGGCATTCTTGACGATGCGCAGGATCACGCCGAGCAGCTTGTCGAAATCCAGGGTCGAATTCAGCAGCCTGCTGGATTTGATGAGAAACTCGAGTTCTGCCAGTCTTTTCCGGTCGGGAGTTTTCTTCGCGGATTGGTCGGCCATCTGCTCACACTGCTTCGACGCGGATGACTTCCGGAATTCTCTCCTTGAGAATCTTCTCGATTCCCTGAGAGAGGGTAATCTGCGACATCGGACATCCGCCGCAGGCTCCGAGCAGACGGACCTGCACGACGCAGTCGACGATGTCTATGAGTTCGACGTTGCCGCCGTCCCGTTCAAGCGCGGGTCTGATTTCGTTCAGCACCGCTTCAACTTTTTTTCTCATGAATGAACCTCCATTGGTTCGGGAAGCATACTGTTCATCACGCACCCCGTCCACGACAAACGCCTACCGTACGGGGCATGTCGCCAGAATTGAATCGGCGAGTCTAAAGAACGCCTTCGAGACCGGCGATGCCGCATCCGCGGCGATGACCGGTCTTCCCGTGTCGCCCGCTTCCCGGATGCGCGGGTCGAGCGGAATCTCGCCGAGAACTTCGAGGAACATCCTCAAGCCCTTTTCCGCATCGACGAGCGCCAGATGCGAGGGCGTGGTCACGATGACCGCGCCCGTCATCGGAACGGTCTGCACCAGGGTGAGCTGGGCGTCGCCGGTGCCGGGAGGAAGATCGACGAGCAGATAATCGAGATCTCCCCATTCGACGTCCCTGAGAAACTTCTTCGTGAGCCCCGCGACGATCGGCCCTCTCCAGATGACCGGCGCTCCGGCGTCCGTGAGAAACGCCAGGGACATGAGTTTCAATCCGTTGTGCTCGACCGGGGCGATCTCCTTATGCTTTCCCGCCTTGGGTTTTGCATTCACGTCAAGCATCACCTTGAGGCTCGGGCCGTAGATATCGGCGTCCAGGAGCCCCACGCCGAAGCCGCGCGCCTGGAGCGCGAGCGCGAGATTCACACACACCGTCGACTTGCCGACGCCGCCTTTCCCGCTCGCCACCGCGATGATGTTCTTCACGCCCGGAATC
>JACQXT010000208.1 GCA_016208665.1 Chitinivibrionia bacterium
ATGCAGGAGAATCCGGCGTACGCCGACGTCGTCGGCGAGGTAAGCGGATTTCTCTCGAGCCGTGCGGACTATCTGTTGGAGCGGGGCGTCTCCCCCTCGAAGATCATCCTCGACCCGGGCATCGGATTCGGGAAGCGATTCCGCGACAACCTGACGCTCATCCGCAACATCGGTATGCTGCGCTCGCTCGGATATCCGGTGCTCGTCGGCGCTTCGAGAAAGCGGTTCATCGGAGAGATCCTGAGTGCCGGCGCCGGCGACCGGCTCTTGGGAAACCTTGCGGTGGCGGCCCGGTGCTACGAGAGCGGGGTCGAGATGATCCGGGTTCACGACGTGAAGGCGACCCGCGATCTCCTGGCCGTCCTGGACGCTATCGAACATCCCGGCGAGTATTCGGCACCCTGGTAACCGGAACCAAAGGATTGCGATGGGATTGTTCTCGAATGATGTCATCATCGATGTGATCGACATCCTGATCGTCTCCTTCCTCCTCTACAAACTATTCGCCTTGATGAAGGGGACCAGGGCCGTGCACATGTTTTTCGGGCTCATATTCCTCTTCATCCTCTCCATCATCGCGCAGTGGGCGGATCTCATCGCTCTCAACTGGATCATCTCAAGCCTCAAGACCGTATGGGTCATCGCATTCGTCATCATTTTTCAACCCGAGCTGCGGCGGGCGCTGGCGGGCCTCGGGCAGAACCGGTTCTTCAGCCGTTTCCTCCGCGTGGAGGAAACCGGCGCCATCCCCGAGGTCATCAAGGCGTGCTCGCGGCTTGCCGAGAAAGGGCTGGGGGCGCTGATCGTGTTCGAAAAGGATATGGGACTCAAGAACTACATCGAAACGGGGACGAAGATAGACGCGAAGATCTCCGCGGAATTGATGGAGACTATTTTTACGCCGCCGAGCCCCCTGCACGACGGGGCGGCCATCATACAGAACGACCGTGTGATAGCGGCGGGCTGCATCCTGCCCCTGACCCAGGATCAGCGGTTGTCGACCGCGCTGGGCACGCGCCATCGCGCCGCGATCGGCCTTTCCGAGGAGACGGATGCGATTGTCGTCGTCGTGTCGGAAGAAACGAGGGCGATATCATACGCGCAGGGAGGAAAGCTCAAGCGGAAAATCGACATCAATACGCTCCGCACGGACCTCCTCAAGAACTTCGGGCTGACATCCGACGAGAAGAAAGCCGGCGCGCCGTCGGCGGCGTGAGGCGTGCGTAACCTTTGATCGGCCGGCCGCTCTATTCCCCTTCTACCTCTTTCTCCGCAGACTTCTCCTCATCGGGCACCAGTTTCAATAATACCGCCTTTTCCTCTTGAAAGAGCCGCGACGCCGCCTCGGAAATATCCTTCTGCGTGACCTTTCGGATGAGCTCGGGGGACTTGTCGATGACGGCGTAGCCGAATCCCAGAGATTCATACGTCCCGTACGCTATCGCCTGAGAGAAATTGCGCTGCAGCTGCATGAAATGGCTGCCGATGAGCCATTCCTTCGACCGGGCGATCTCTTCATCCTCGACGCCGTCGCGCGATACTTTCGTCAACTCGTCCATGATGACCTTGAGCGCCTCGTCGACGCCGTCGGCCGTCGGATTCGCGTACCCCAGAAAGATGGACCTGTCCTTCAGCGGAATAAACGCCGAGCCCGCCATGTATCCCAGGGATCGCTTGTCCCGCAATTCGACGAAGAGCCTCCCGCCGAGGCCGGTCAGGAGGCCGTTCAGCACTTCGAGGCTGATCGCCTCGCTGCTCATCATGGGAGGCGCGAGGAAGCCGACCAGCGCCATCGATTGCTTGAGCTGCTTCCTCTTCATCTCGCGGATGCCCGTACGCGCGGGCGCATCGGGTATCGCGGCCGCGGGAGACGGGAGCGGACCGGGTTTGAGATCCCCGAACAGCTTCTCGGCGATCTCGCGCGCCTTCGATGCGGGGATGTCCCCGACGAACGTGAGCACGATATTGCCGGGCACCATGACGGATCCGTACCAGTTCCGGCAATCCTGGGATGTCAGCGACTTCAACTGATCCTCATCCCCCAGGAACGGATGGGAGTATGGGTGGTTCCCGAACACGTCGATGAAGAGGCTGTCGATGCTGTACATGATGGGGTTGTCGTGCCGCTGGGCGATTTCCTCGAGAAGTTTTCCCTTTTCCTTCTCGATCTCCTCGGGGAGAAAGAGAGGATCGCGCACGACCTCGCGGTACACCGGCAGCGTCGCATCCAGATTTTCCGACAGTACGCTCGTGTAGACCCCCGCCACATCGAAGCTGGACAGGGTTTCGATGTTGCCGCCCAGTTCCTCGATCGTACGCGCGATCTCTTCGGCGGAATAGGAAGCCGTCCCTTTCAACAGGGCGCGGAGCGTCAGGGTGGAAAGGCCCGATTTGCCCGCGGATTCGAGCCTCGTGCCGCCCTGGAGCATGGTCAGCATCGTTACGAGCGGCACCGTTTCCCGCCGTTTGACCAGAATGCGAAGTCCGTTGTCCATAGTGATGAGCTTCACGTTCCCATGCTTGACGGCCTTTGCGCGCCCGGCGGCCTTCGCGGTCGCGGGATCGATTGCAACTTCGTCGGTCGATCCGGCCGCGAACGCCTCGGCAGGGACGGCGCCCGCCGGCGACAGCCGCGAAAGAAGCTTCTGCTCGACGGACTCTTTCGTATAGCCCGTCCCCGACCATGTGTTCGGCAGATACGCGACGAGAGAGCAGTTGTCCAGATCGAAATACTTTCCGGCAACGCTCGTAATCTGATCCGGCGTGACGTTCTTTATCGCCTCCCGGTACCAATCTCCCAGGCGATAATCGCCGAGCAGCTCGTAATACCCAAGGTTCGAAGCCTGGCCCTCCATGGTCTCGAGTTCGGCGTAAATCGACTTCTCGAGCTGTCTGCGGGCCTTGATCAATTCTTCCGGAGAACACGGTTCTTTCTGGAACGCATGGAGCTCGTCGAATATCGCGTCCCGCGCGTCTTCCCATTTCTCCGCAGGCATGGACGCGAAAATCTGGAAATAGCCGGGCCACTTTTCCGCCAGTACGCCGGCGTTGATCGTCGTCACCAGACGTTTGTTCTCCTGCACGTTCCGGAAGAGGCGGGAGCTCTTACCGGAGGAAAGGAGCGTGGCAAGCACCTCGAGCGCGGGATAATCCTCGTGCTTGATGTTGGGGATGTGGAATCCCATGCCGAGATAGGCGCTCTCGATTTCGCCCCTGAATTCCTTGAAACGGAATGTCTGCTGCGGCGTCTCCGCCGGCGGTTCGTAGATGTCGGCCGGCTTGTGCTCCCACTTGCCGTACACCGCCTCGACCTCCTTGAACGCCTTGTCCGGTTCTATGTCGCCCACGACGACGAGCACGGCGTTCGACGGCCGGTAGTAAGTGCTGTAGAAATCGAGAAGCTGGTCGCGCTTGATCTTCCTGACGACTTTTTCGTAGCCCGCTATGGGGCGCCGGTAGTTGTGCGAGTCGAATCCCAATTCCATGGTCCGATAATAGACATACGCATCGGGCGTGTCGTCGTACATCCGCGCCTCGTCGATCACCACGATCCGTTCCTTCTTGAATTCTCCTTCGTCGAACGTCGAGTGCATCATGGCGTCGGCCTGGACCGCCAGTGCGAGCGGAAACGACTTCGAAGGCAGTACGATGTAGTACATCGTGTACGAATAGCTCGTTCCGGCGTTGAGGTTCCCGCCTGCGGCCTTCACCGTCTTCGCGATGTCGCCGACGCCGTACGTTTCCGTGCCCTTGAACACCATGTGCTCTTGGAAGTGGGCCAGCCCCGTCATCTGCTCCGTCTCGTTCACCGAGCCGACGTCGAACCAAATGTTGACGGCAACAATGGGATTGGAATGATCCTCCTTCACGAGCACCGTGAGACCGTTGGGAAGAACCTTCTTGACCACCGAACTGCCAGCCTGCTGAGAGAACATGATAGTTACCGCCAGGAAAAAGAGTATCGTCTTCATGGTTGACTCCGGATTGAACATGACTCCCGGGCCGGCGCTATACCGGACGGGAAAGAAAATCGCCTCCGGCGCTCCCGGCTTTCGCCGGCACGCCGGAGGGACCGAACTCACTGCGTTTCGGGGATGATACTATAGATGCCTGTTCGCGGAGAACAAGATAATTCGGCAAGGGGGGCTCCCGAGCAAAGCGCATCATCGCGCGCC
>JACQXT010000209.1 GCA_016208665.1 Chitinivibrionia bacterium
CTGCGGTCGACCAGCTTGCTCTCTGGGCGAAGCGGGTAAACGTGCATTGCATCGCCCACCAGGGCGGAGGGGATCCGGCGGCGGTCGCGTTCGATGCCTGCAACGCGGCGAAGGCGCGCGGCGCGCACTATCTGATCCTGGATACGGCCGGCAGGCTGCACACGAAAACGAACCTCATGGAGGAACTCAAGAAAATAAAGCGTGTGTGCGAGAGAATCCTCGGCCCTTCCGCCGTCGAGACGCTGCTGGTCATCGACGCCACGCTCGGGCAAAACAGCCTCGTGCAGGCCCGGGAGTTCACGAAGAGTCTCGAGACGACCGGCATCGTGTTGACCAAACTGGACAGCACCGCCAAGGGCGGCATCGTCATCGCGATCAGGCAGGCTCTTGGAGTGCCGGTGGCGTTCATCGGCGTCGGGGAAGGTCTGGATGATTTCGCCGAATTCTCTCCCGAAGAATTTATCGAAGCGCTGCTCTCTTGATTTCTGTCGGATTCATGACATCTCCCACTCACGAACCAAGAGCGATAACATGACGGCCGGCACGGCCTTGCCGATGCGTGTCGGCTTGCCCGGAGTCCCGATCCCGCGGGCGCGCGTCCCAAGCTGCGCAGCAGCTCTGCTGTCCGTTGTATTATAAAGAAATACGAACACATGGATGGGCACAAATGTTGCCTTCCAGGTGCTTGGCGGAATTCCGGGCGTTCGGCTCGAGCAAGGATGCTCTCGCAGCCGAGGCGGCGTCAAAATGCTTGACGCAATTGCCGCGGAACATGCATATTAGCATCCTGCTGATTTCCTACGAATAGGGGAGGCGTCATTATGTCAAGGATTATGGTGTGTCTGCTGATCGCTGTTCTTGTTGTCCCATTCCTCGGATGTCGCAGCACAACTGAAACAACGATCTCAAGCGATCAAGCCCGTTTCGAAGCGCCGAGAATCGTCGGCGTCTCCGCCGATCGCCTCGGCGGAGCAATCGATGTTCGGATAAGCTCCGCCGATGAACTCCGCGTCGTGTCCATCGCTCTCGAAGCCGATGATGCTCGCGGCAATTCCATGTCGGCCTCGATAGAGAACGAGCGCGGCGCTATGCTCTACAAGATTATCGTCGGGCTCGATCCGAACAGCCGGAAACACTGGCTGTCGGAAATGACCGATGCGGACACCCTGCATGCTTCTTTTTCGGTCGCCAACGGCAGGGTATTCGAGCGATACAATATGAACGGCGACATCATCTCATTCAGCTATCCCAGCATCAGCGACGAAGCCATGGATCGCTTGGTTGCCCGCTATAAGAAAGGGGAACCATTGGACAGTTCCCCGGTGGTATGCGAGATTGCAGAAAAGGTGCGTTTGTTCGATGAGTACTATGGCAAGCATTTGGGCAACTCTCTCCACAACAATCCGGATGGATTCATGCTCGTGTCCGTCTTGCATAGCCGCGATCTCGCTCAACAGCTTTCCTCAGACGAAAATATCGGACTGCAGATAACGAATCCTTTGAAGCGAACCTGCTGGGCCGCCCTCACGTGTGCGAATCTGAAATGCAAACTCGGCGGCCTCGCAAATCCGATTTGTGACGCCTGCGCAGGAGTGGCGACTGCCTGCATAATAGCCGAAATTGCCTGCTGGTTCCTCGGTTGCGATTGCTGTTTCTAAGGAGGCGATGTTTATGCGGCTGGCTCTCTGTCTCATATTGGTGCTCGGCGGGATGCTCGCGTTCGTCCTGTCGTTCTACGTCCAACACATCGCTCTAAAGCGGTACGGAACAGCCGATGCTCCGAAACGCCCGATGCTGAATCCGAGGCTCTGGCGTCTGTCGTGGACGGCTTCCGGGTGGTTTTCAGATGCCAGAGGATTGAAACTCATGCGGATGGGGGATGTTTTGCTGCTCCTCGGTTCATTGTGTGTAATCGTGGGCATAGTGCTGCATGACTCCTGGTTCGAATGAGCGGGCGGCCCGCCGAGCACAGCGGCGCACGGCGAGCTCCATCCTTCCGAATCTAAAGCCACCAAAGAGCTTGACAAGACTCGCAACATCGTATAATGTACTATCATAACAACCTTCGGGGCGGGGTGAAAGTCCCCACCGGCGGTGACAGCCCGCGAGTGGCCCTCGGCCACAGAGCCGGTGCAATTCCGGAGCCGACAGTTACAGTCTGGATGGGAGAAGGTTGGCTGGGAGATCCGCCTGTGCTCAGGGCAGAGGTGGAAGCCCGGCCTTTCTGCGTATCTTCTCCGCTTCATCGTTCTCAAGGTTTTTTCTCGGTCATAATTGCACGCAGATACATTGAACTCGGTCCGGACGCCATGGGCAATTGTGGGCAAAAAGCATTGGATGAGTTCTTCATCCGGCGCGCGATCGATCTGGCATGGAGCGCCGCCGGAAAAACGGATCCGAATCCGCTGGTCGGCGCCGTAGTAGTCCGGGCGGGAGAGATCGTCGCCGAAGGGGTGCACGAGAAAGCGGGCGAAGCGCATGCAGAAGTGGCGGCGCTCGCCGCTGCAGGCTCGGCCGCCGAAGGAGCGACCCTCTACGTCACGCTCGAACCATGCTCGCACCAGGGGAAGACGCCCCCGTGCGTGGATCGCATCATCGAACGCAAGATCAGGCGCGTGGTCGTTTCCACGCAGGATCCCTTCCGGCTTGTCGATGGAAGGGGCATCGAGCGGCTCCGGCAGGCGGGAATCGAGGTCGAGATGGGCATTCTCCGGGATGCGGCCGTGCTGCTCAATCTCTCGTATTTCAAGAAGCACATCCTGGGAGACGGCGTCCCGGCCATAACGCTCAAGGCGGCCGTTTCGCTTGACGGAAAGATATCCGCGGCTCGCGGCGAGCGCACCGACATCACGTCCGAACAGTCTCGCCTCTGGACGCACCGCCTTCGGGCAATGCATAGATCCCTCCTCGTGGGGATCGAAACGGCGCTGATCGACCGCCCGCGCCTCGATTGCAGGCTTCCCGGGGTGTTCGCCGCACCGGTGCCGGTCGTGCTCGATACGCGCCTGCGATTTCCGGCCGCCTACCGGTGGCCTGTCGAAGCACAGCCGTTCTACATCTTCACTGTGCACGAGGCCGACCGGGAGCGGGAGGGCGCACTCGCCGCGGCGGGAGGAACAGTCGTTCGGTGCAAGGAGTCCGGAGGCGGGGTCGATATCGGCGATGTGCTCGGGCGTCTGCTGGCGGACGGATTGGGCTCGTGTCTCGTGGAGGGAGGGGGGGCTGTGTTTTCCAGCTTCATCGAGCGGGGATTGTGGGACGCGCTCTATCTGTTCGCGGGACCCTCGTTCTTCGGGCCGGATGGGGTAACGCTCTACCGGAGCCGCACCCGGGCCCCTCTTGAAGCGGTCGCGGCGGACGCGAGGCTCATCGGCAACGACATCCTATGCGCCTACCTGAATGAGAGCACCCGGCGCATGCTTGCGGACGGACTCGGATAGGAAGGAAGAGCGAACAGTGTTCACGGGAATCATCGAATGCATCGGCACCGTCAAGCGCGCGAGCTTTGCTCCGGGGCGCCTCGTCAACCTGGAACGGGCCGCAACGCTCTCCACGGCGCTCGGCGGGCACCTCGTGCAGGGTCATGTGGACGGCGTGGGCACGGTTCAATCCTTTCTGCGAAGAAGCCAGGATTGGATTGTATCCGTCCGCGTCTCGAATGACATATTCAAAATGGTCGTTCCCAAGGGTTCCATCGCCATGGACGGGATCAGCCTGACCGTCATGGAGGCGGAGCGCGGGAATGTAGTGAAAGCGACGATAGTCCCGTTCACGCGTGAGCACACGATCGTGAATCAGTACCGCGCGGGGACGGAAATCAATATTGAAGCCGATATTATCGGCAAGTACGTACTGGCCTATATGGGTCGATCCGCCGGCAAAACGACGCCCTAGCAAGGGCGGCGGCGCATGTCGCGGATCCAACCGAGGTGGAGGAGCATGAACGAATTCTGCACAGTCGAAGAAGCCATAGACGATATCAGGAAGGGCAAGATCGTCATCGTTGTCGATGACGAAGAACGCGAGAACGAGGGAGACATGATTCTTGCGGCTGAGAAGGTGACGCCCGAGCATATCAATATTCTCGCCAAACACGCCCGCGGGCTCGTCTGCCTCTCCCTGACGGCGGATCGTTCGAAGGAGCTCGATCTGCATCCGATGGTCCCCAACAACACGTCAAAGCTGGGCACGTATTTCACGGTTTCGATAGACGCCGTCAACGGAACCACCACCGGCATCAGCGCCTTCGACAGGACCGAAACCATCAGGAGAGTTCTCGATCCTGCGGCGACCGCCGACGATTTCGCCCGTCCGGGCCACGTGTTCCCGCTGTGCGCAAGCCCCGGAGGGGTCTTGAAGCGGGCGGGGCACACGGAGGCGGCCGTGGACCTGGCGAGACTGGCTGGACTCTATCCGGCGGGAGTCTTGTGCGAGATCATGGATGACGACGGCCACATGGCCCGCCTGCCGAAATTGAAGCTCGTGGCCTCGGAACACGGGCTGAAGATCGTCACCATCAAGGATCTCATAGAATACCGGCGGCGCATGGAGAAGCTCATTTCCTGCGTGGCGCACACGCACTTCCCGACATCGTACGGCGATTTTTCGCTGCACATGTATCGGAACGATATCGACGGCTCCAAGCATGTCGCGCTCACCAAGGGAGACATCGTCTCCGGCGAACCGGTCCTGGTGCGCGTTCACTCCGAGTGCCTCACCGGCGACGTGTTCGGTTCTCTCAGGTGCGACTGCGGATCGCAGCTTGCCGCGTCGCTCGAGTTGATACAGAGAGAGGAGCGGGGAGTGCTCCTGTACATGCGGCAGGAGGGGCGCGGCATCGGACTGGAGAACAAGATCAGAGCGTACACCCTGCAGGATGAGGGGCAGGACACGGTTGAGGCGAACAAGTCTCTCGGATTTGCGCCCGACCTCCGCGACTACGGCATCGGAGCCCAGATACTCGTCGATCTGGGAGTCAGGAAGATTCGCCTGTTGACCAACAATCCCAAGAAGATCGTCGGCTTGAAAGCGTATGATCTCGAAATCGTGGAGCGGATTCCCATCGAGATACCGCCGAACGAAATCAACCGGCGCTACCTCGCCACGAAACGCGATAAGCTCGGGCATATATTGAACGGTTTGGATGAACTCGATTGCGGCGTCCACCGGATGCGAAAGGAGTAGGCTCATGTCCAAGATACACGAGGGTAAGCTTGATGCGACCGGGAAGAAAGCGGCGATCGTCGCCAGCCGGTTCAACGACTTCGTTACGAAGCGCCTGGTCGAGGGCGCGATCGACTGTTTCTTGAGGCACGGTATGAAGGAAGGGTCGATCGACGTGTTCTGGGTTCCCGGATCCTTCGAGATCGGGCAGGTTGTTTCACGAGTGGGAGCGGGGAAGAAATTCGCCGGCGACCTGTGCCTCGGCACCATGGTGCGGGGAGAGACGCCGCATTTCGATATCTTGAGCGCGACGGTCATCCGCTCCATCGACCGCGCGGCCGACCGGCTGCCGGTTCCGGTCACGTTCGGCCTGGTGACCGCCGAGTCGCTCGAACAGGCGATCGACAGGGCCGGCGCGAAGCACGGCAACAAGGGATGGCACAGCGCGCTCGCGCTCATCGAGATGATGCGTTTGTGGGAGACTGTGTCCTAGCGTGGGAAAAAGACGAAAAGCGAGAGAGATAGTACTCCAGGTGCTCTACGAACTCGAGTTTTCCGATCGGGAGTGGACGGAAGTGCTCCGCGACCAGACCGAACTGAGGTACTCGACCGAAGAGACGATGGACTATGCCCGCGAACTTCTCGCGGCCACGCTCGGTTCGAAAGCGGATCTGGACGCCAGAATAGAATCGATGCTGCAGAACTGGGACATGGGACGCCTGTCGTTGATCGACAAGAATATCCTGCGGTTTGCGTGCGCCGAAATACTCTTTTTCCCGGGCATTCCGGGCAAGGTGATCATCAACGAAGCGCTCGAAATCGCAAACAAGTACAGCTCCATGGACGCCGGCAGGCTGATCAACGGACTGCTCGACCGTTTCGCAAAAGAAATACGGACTGCGGAGATGTAGAATACGTATGGCCCGATCTTCGGAAAAGCGGCATTGGGATGCGTTCTGGGAGCAGTCCCGGGAGCGGGGGGACGTCTATTCGACGGATTTCCGGGTTGTGCGGAATCTCGAGCGGTACGCGGACCTCCGCGGCGCCCGCGTGCTCGAGGTGGGGGCCGGCACGGGAAAAGACAGCGCCCGCATCGCCGATGAGGGAGGGGCCGTGTGCGCGCTCGATTACAGCGAGGAAGCGCTGAAGCTCATGGAACGCACCGCCGGCTCCGGCGTCGCGCTGATCTGCGGCGACGCGCGGGCGCTCCCCTTTCCCGACGAGACGTTCGATATCGTGTTTCACCAGGGACTGCTGGAGCATTTTCGCGATCCGGCCGCCCTCCTGCGGGAACACGTCCGGGTGCTGAAACGGGGCGGTGTTTTGCTCGTGGACGTGCCGCAACGGTACCATTATTATACGGTGCTGAAACATATCATGATGGCGCTCGGGATCTGGTTTGCGGGGTGGGAAACCGAATTCTCGGCCGGCGAGCTCAGGCGCGCGGTCGAGGGCGCGGGCATGAATGTCGCCGACATATACGGCGAGAATCTGTCTCCGCCGATCTGGTACCGCGGGATGAGAAAGATCCTCTTGCGATTCAAGATCCGGATTCCGATGCACCCCCGGCAAGGGAAGGGCGCCCGGGCCTTCAGGGAAGGCGTCAGGCGCGCCTGTCC
>JACQXT010000081.1:0-7396 GCA_016208665.1 Chitinivibrionia bacterium
ACGAGCGCGGCTTCCTGATGGAGATGCTGCGCGACGACGACGAGTTCTTCCAGCGCTTCGGGCAGGTGTACCTGTCGGTGGTGTACCCGGGCGTGGTGAAGGGCTGGCACTACCACAAGAAGCAGACCGACCATTTCACGGCGGTTTCGGGGATGATGAAAGTCGTCCTGTACGATATCAGGGAAGGATCGAAGACCAAGGGCGAGGTGAATGAATTTTTCATGGGCGAGCTCAATCCTATTCTCCTCGTCATTCCGCCGATGGTCTGCCACGGGATGAAGGCGATCGGCACGAAGACCGGACTCATCGTCAACTGCCCGACCGAGCCGTACGACCGCGAGCATCCCGACGAGTTCAGGATCGATCCTCACGACAACGACATACCGTACGAATGGAGCCGGAAGGACGGGTAGGAAAGGCCGGGAGCGCCGCGACCGCGGCCTGGAGCCGGTGCGGGGCCTCGAGCCGGAGCAGGCTTCGAGAAGGCGCGGGCGGAACGCGCCGCGACCGCCAGCTCCATGGAGAAACGCGCCTCGGTTGCGACAGGAGGATCGTGTGGAATTCTTTCGATCGATACTCATAACGGGCGGAGCCGGATTCATCGGCTCCAACTTCGTCCGGTACATATTCGGCCGCCGGCCCGAGTGCCGCATCACCGTTCTCGACGCGCTCACCTATGCGGGGAATCTCGAAAACCTGGCGGGCATCCTGGACGATCCGCGCGTGAAGTTCATCAAGGGATCGATCTGCGATGCGGAGGCGGTCCGCGCCGCATTCGAGGGATGCGACGCCGTCTTCAACTTCGCCGCCGAGACGCACGTGGACCGCTCGATACAGGAAGCGGGCTCCTTCATACAGACCGACGTGTACGGAACATACACCCTTCTCAGGGAAGCGCAGGCGCGGGGTGTGGAGCGGTTCGTCCAGATCTCGACCGACGAAGTCTACGGCAGTTCGGCCGGAGAGAGTTTCGTCGTACGCTCGCCGCTCGAGCCGGGCAACCCGTACTCCGCGAGCAAATGCGGGGGCGATCTCATGTGCCGCGCGTTCCATAACACCTACGGGACCCCCGTCGTCGTCACCCGCAGTTCCAATAATTTCGGCCCCTGGCAGCACGTGGAAAAGTTCATACCGCTCTTCGTCACCAATACGCTCGAGGGGAAAGACCTGCCGCTCTACGGGGACGGCATGCACCGGCGGGACTGGCTTTACGTCGAGGACCACTGCAGCGCCCTGGAACTCGTTGCGCTCGAGGGGCGCACGGGCGAGGTGTACAACATAGCGAGCGGAGAGAGCAGGCCGAACCTCGAGGTCGCCGGGATCATCCTCGATTCGCTCGGCGCTCCGAGGTCGCGCATCGTGTTCATCGAGGACCGCAAGGGCCACGACCGGGTGTACGCGATGGACGCTTCCAAGCTCGAGGCGCTGGGATGGAAGCCGCGGCACGATTTCGCGGAATCTCTCGAACGCACGGTCGCGTGGTACCGCGACAACAGGGGCTGGTGGGAACGGGTCAAGTCGGGCGCCTTCAGGGACTACTACGAGCGGCACTACCGGGAGAAGCTGAAGAAAGGCACGATTCATGGCTCGTAAGATCATGGGCGTCGTCGGCGCGCGGCCGAACTTCATGAAAATGGCCCCCATCTGGCGCGTCCTGGCCGGGAAGGCCGCGTACTCGCGGGTGCTCGTGCATACCGGCCAGCACTACGACGACAACATGTCCAGGATCTTCTTCGACGATCTGAGGCTCCCCAAGCCGGATGTCTATCTGGGCGTCGGAAGCGGCTCCCACGGAGCCCAGACCGGCACGATCATGATCGAGTTCGAGAAGGCGCTCCTCAGCGAGCGGGCCGACCTCGTCATGGTGGTGGGCGACGTGAACTCGACCATGGCATGCAGCCTGGTCGCCGTCAAGATGGGGGTGCCGGTCGCGCACGTCGAGGCGGGCCTGCGGAGTTTCGACCGCACCATGCCCGAGGAAATCAACCGCATGGTGACCGATATCGTGGCCGATCTTCTCTTTACGACCTGCGCGGAAGCAGGAGAGAACCTGATCCGGGAACATGTCGATGCGCGCAAGATCCATTTCGTCGGCAACGTCATGATCGACAGCCTGTACTACTACAGCCCCCTGGCCGATGCGTCGCCGGTCCTGGATACGCTGGCGCTCGAGAAGGGCGGCTACGGCCTCGTCACCCTGCACCGGCCGTCGAACGTCGACGAGTTCGGCACGTTCAAGAAGATTCTGGACGCGCTCCTCGTGCTGGGCGAACGGTGCCCGCTCGTCTTTCCCGTACACCCGAGAACGCGGAAGATGCTCGCGACCTGGGGAACCGTCCCGCCTCCGGACAGGATCCGCATGCTCGATCCGGTGGGCTATCTCGATTTTCTCAAGCTCATGAAGCATGCCCGCATCGTGCTGACCGACTCGGGCGGCATCCAGGAGGAGACGACGGTGCTGGGCATCCCGTGTCTCACGATACGCGAGAACACGGAGCGGCCCATAACGATAACCGTCGGCACCAATGTGCTCACCGGCTCCGATACCGGCACGATCGTCGATGAAGGATTGAAAGCGCTCGCAGGCGGCGCCGGCCGCCGCGGGATTCCGGAGCTGTGGGACGGCAGGGCTTCCGAGAGAATCGCCGGCGTGATCGACGCGTATTTTTCATGAAACAACACCATCAACCGTGGGCATATGCGGAGAGCTCCCTCGAGAAGAGTTTCCTGTGGAGCCTCGCCATCACGATACTCCCCGTCGTCGCGAGTTTCATCGTTTCATGGTTTGTGGCCAGGTGGGCCGGGCCGGGCGTTCTCGGAACGGTATCGTGGGTCATGGCCTTCGCGACGGCCTGCCTCATCGTCGGCAAGTTCGGCGTCGAGCTGGCCGTTTCGCGCCTCGCGAGCGAATACGGCGTCAACCGCCCCGGCAGCCTGCGCAGTCTGCTCGGAGCCGGCCTCCGGCTGAGGTTGCTGTTCACGATCCCCGTCGCGCTGGCCGCCCTGGTCTTCGCCCGCCCCCTCGCGGCGCTCTTCGGCGGAGATGAACTCGTCAACCCCATCAGGCTCGGCTCGTTCGTCATCGCGTGCGCCAGCCTGTATGAATTCCAGGAACATTTTCTCATCGGACTGAACCGGTTCTCGTCCGTCTACAACATCCGGTTCGCGTATCAATGCTCGCGCGTGATCTTCACCGTAGCGGTCGTTCTTCTCGGCTTCGGAGCCTCGGCCGTCATCTTCGCGAACTGCGCCTCCTGGTGTCTCGGCATCGCGCTGTACCTCGTGATGATGGCGCGCTTCCGGCCCACGCGCGGCGAATCGCCCGGCGACGATTCCATGATGAAGCGGCTGTTCTTCCTCAGCATCCCGCTCGCCGTCAGCGGAGCGTCGGTGGCGATCAACACCCAAGTGGACAAGGTCATGCTCGGGTACTTCTGCACCATGGAAGAGGTCGGCCAGTTTACGGTCGCCCGGAACGTCGTCGAAGTCTCGCTCTTTCCCGTATTTGCGATCATCATGACCCTGCGCCCCGCGCTCGCCGCCCGTTTCTCGAAAGGCGAGCTCGCGGACTGCTCGAGCCTCATCATGCGGACCTTGTTCATATCGCTCGTGTCCGGCGTGCTGTTCGCCTGCGTGTTCGCCGTATTCGGGGAAGCGCTCGTCGTGTTCGTCTTTTCGAAGGAATTTGCGTATGCCGGCGCGCTGATGCGCGGGGGGCCATCGTCGCGTCGATCGTTTCGTACGGGTTTTTGTTGATTTTTGGTTTGTATTTTGTCGGCAGAACATATAGAATACAAGTATCGGGCAGTCAGGTGTTTTTGGCATCACGAGTCATAGCAGCGGGTGTTATTACCTTTGTACTGTGCAAGAAAATATTCCCCGTACCAACCCCTCAGGCATCGGTTTTGCTCTCATCCTTGCTTCTGGCAGGTTTATATGCACTTATTCTGCTAATGTTGCGGACTGTTGCGTTTAAGGACCTTAGGAACATCAAAAAACCGTTCACCTTGTGAGGCAGGGCCGCATTCTGGCTTGACAAGTTTGGGCCAGGGTAGATAATTGCTCAAAATGCAAGGAGAGAGTAACTTGGCTTGGTTGGAATTCCTTTTCCTATTTATAATTTCCTTCGTTATCGTATTCATTACGGTTCCTCAGGTGAGGAAATACGCCCACCAGTGGAAGCTGGGGAATAAGCCGAACGGCCGGAGGGTACATGCGAGCGCCATCCCCCATCTGGGCGGGATCGGCATAACCTGCGGCATCCTGGCATCGCTCGCCGCCTATGAGTTCCTGGTCGAGGATTCCGTCTTTCTCTTCGCCCGGGTCGTTCCCGGCATCAGCCTCATCATCATCCTGGGCCTCCTGGACGACATCCTGAGCCTGAAGGCCCTGCAAAAGCTCACGGTCCAGATCCTCGCAGCGTTCGTGCTGGTGTTCTCAGGATTCAAACTCGTTGCAGGCGTTCCGGCGATCGACGGCGTCGCCGTGTACGCGACGTTGGCCAGCACGATCTTCATGGTCGGCGTCTCCAATTCCATGAACCTCATCGACGGGCACGACGGACTGGCGGCCGGCTTGTGCTTCATCTCTTCGGCGGCGTTTGCGGTCGTCGCCGCGCTGGCCGAGGCTCCCGATGCGCTGCTCCTGTCCCTCGCGACGGGCGGCGCCTGCCTCGCGTTCCTTATATATAATTTCCCGCCCGCGAAGATTTTCATGGGCGATACGGGGAGCATGCTCCTGGGCATCTGTCTCGCCCTGATATCCTGCTCCTTGACGGCGGCCAAGCCGTCGCTCTATACGTTTTTCGCCGTGTTCTTCATACTCGGGATCCCGATGCTCGATACCATGCTGGCCATCGCGCGTCGGCTCATCCTTCGCGTGCCCCTCTTCGGCGCGGATTGCATGCACATACACCATACGCTCGTATCGTTCGGGGTCTCGGAGCGGCAGACGCTCGTCCTGCTCTACGGCATGCAGGCGGTGTTCAGCTTCGTGGGGATTTTCGCCGTCCAGGGCCACCTGTTCTCGGTGATTCTGGGCACGGCCATATTGCTCGTCCTGTTTGTCGTCTTCCTCAGGTGGATGACGGTTTCGACCCGGACGGAAAAGGAAGCTCCCGCGAAACTCGCTCACGACGCCTTCCCGTCGCTCGATGAGATCGCCAAGTGATTTCCCCCTCTCTCCGTTCATTGATACCCGTTGACGGTCGGCGCGCTCGTGTGGTAGAGTAATCGCGTCGGCACTGTGCCGCATGAATCACTGTACGGCCTGCATCGAATCGTCGGCGGAGATATGCGTTGACTACCAAACTGAAGTGTCGCATCGGCAGCGATTCCGACCATCTGTCGAAACTGCAGCTCCAAGAAGTAATCGACTCCCTATCCAAGCTGTGTTCCAAGATCGTGTTTGAGGGAGAACCGGTTCCCGAGAGCGAACTCCACCAGACCGGCAAAGCCGGGCCGAATTCCCGTCCGCGCATCGCCTGGCTGATCCAGTCGTTTCTCGAGCAGCAGTTCGACGCAATGGTCGTGAACGCGGCGTGCGTTCCCCCGGTTCTTCCCGCCGGCGTCGCGATCGGCGCCGTCACCAGCCGCCTGACTCCGTACGATGTGATCATTTCGAAAAACGACGAGATCTTCGACGAGCTGCCGGCGGACTCCGCCGTCATCGCGAACGACGTCCGGCGCGAAGCGCAGCTCTTGTACTACCGCCACGATCTCCGCATGGTGAAATCCAGGGGAAGCATCGATTCCCTCATCCAGAAGGTCAAGAGCGCAAAGGTGGACGCCGTCATTCTCTCCGCGGCGGACGTGGAACGGCTCCAGAAACAGGATTACGTCGCCGAGGTATTCACGAATTCCCTGTGCGTCCCCGCGGCGGGACAGGGATCCCTCGCCGTCCTCATACGCGCCGACGACGAGCAATGCGGGAAGATCGTTCATGCGATCAACGACCCCGCCTCCCTCGCCGAGCTCACGGCCGAGTGGGCGTTCATGAACGCGCTCTCGCTCCGCGAATCGGATCCCGTCGGCGTTCTCGGGAGCATCGAAGGAAAGAAGATCGAGCTGGAGGGCGTCCTCGCCCTGCCCGACGGGACCGAGAAGATCCGCTCGTCGGTCAGCGGCATGCTGGGGAAGGAAGCGGAACTGGGACAGCTGCTCGCCAACGAGATCCTCGAAGCCGGCGGCAAGGACATACTGCAGGAGCTGAATCTCCTTTAGTCGTTTGCGATCCTTTTAACAACAAGAGCGGTTCCATGCTCGACAGGCGCCTCATTCGGGAAGAACCCGACACACTGCGAAAAGCACTCGAAGCCAGGAATACGGCGCTCGATCTCGAGGCAATCCTGGCCAAGGACCGGGAACTGCTCCTGAGCATGCGGCGGAGCGAGCAGCTCAAGCACGAACGGAACGTGAAGAGCGAGGAGATAGCGCGGAAGAAAAGAAGCGGCGAAGATGCGGCCGCGCTTCACGAGCACATGAAGGCCGTCTCGCGGCAGATCAAGGAACTCGAAGCGAAGGAGAAGGAACTGGCCGACGCGATAGACGCCCTGCTTCTCTCCGTCCCCAACATCCCGCACGAAAGCGTTCCCGTCGGAACGAGCGCCGCGGACAACGTCGAGGTCCGGAGGTGGGGGACGATACCAGAGCCGTTTTTCGACGTCAAACCCCATTGGGAAATCGGGGAGGCTCTCGGGATCCTCGACCTCGAAGGCGGCAGGAAAGTCTCGGGCAGGGGATTCATCGTGTTTCGCAACGACGGCGCGCTCCTGTGCCGCGCCCTCGTCAATCTCATGCTCGACATGCACGCCGAACAGGGGTACCAGGAGATGCTGGTCCCGTACCTCGTGAACAGGGATTCGATGATCGGCACGGGGCAGCTCCCGAAGCTGGCCGACGACATGTATCACTGCGAGGTCGACGACCTCTTTCTCATTCCGACGAGCGAAGTGCCGCTGACGAACCTCCACAGGGAATCGGCGCTGGCAGCCGGCGACCTGCCGGTGAAGCTCACCACGTACAGCCCCTGCTTCAGGAGGGAGGCGGGAAGCTACGGCGCAGACACGCGGGGATTGCTCCGCGTTCACCAGTTCGACAAGGTCGAGATGGTGAAGTTCGTGCATCCCTCCGCATCCTACGATGAACTCGAGTCCCTCGTCGCGGACGCATGCGCGGTCCTGGAAGCCCTCGAGCTGCCGTACCGCGTCATGGCCCTCTGCACGGGCGACCTGAGCTTCTCCGCGGCGAAGTGCTACGATCTCGAGGTGTACGCTCCCGGCGTGGACAAGTGGCTCGAAGTGTCCTCGTGCAGCAACTTCGAGGACTTCCAGGCGCGGCGGGCGGGCATCCGGCTCAAGAAAAGTCCCGGCGAGAAATATCGCTTTGTCCATACACTG
>JACQXT010000081.1:7411-10830 GCA_016208665.1 Chitinivibrionia bacterium
GCGGCGCTCCTGGAGTTTCATCAGACTCCGACGAATCGCGTGAAGGTTCCCCGGAAACTGGTTCCGTACATGCACGGCAGGGAGTACCTGGGGTAACGCCTGCAAGAACGGCGATGGCGCAATGGGATTCCTCTCCAATTACAAAGGCAACACCCGCTTCTGGCTCAAGAGCTATTTGTTCATCGGCGCCCTCGTGCTGATCCTCGCCGCGGTACTCTATTCGAACCACGTCATACGCCGCATGCAGGAACAGTCTCAGGCGACAACGAGGCTGTTTTCCCGTTTCATCGCCGAGGTCGTGCTGCAGGCGGGCGATACGGGGAAACGCTCCGTTCTCCAGGACGTGCTCAAGGAGATACAGCTTCCCGTCATCCTCACCGACGTCGAGGGGAGGCCGATCGCCTGGCACCGGGTGGACGTCCCCGCGCCCGCGGACGAGGAATTCGAGGCTCTGCTCTCAATCGATCCGGCCAATCCGCCCCCGGGAAAGATCGCGCGCCTCATCAAGCTTGCGAAGAAATTCGACGGGCAGAACGATCCGATACCGGTGAAGGCCGCGGACGGCGAGCTCGTACAGGGATACATCCACTTCGGCTCATCGAAGCTGCAGCGCGAACTCCGCCTGATGCCGCTCATTCAGGTGGCCGTCTTTCTCGTGTTCATGGCCGCGGGATTTCAGGGTTTCAGGTACCTGAAGCTGAGCGAGCAGAAATCGATCTATGTGGGAATGGCCAAGGAGACCGCACACCAGCTCGGCACGCCGCTCTCGGCCCTGCTCGGCTGGTCGCAGCTCCTCAGAGACCGCGTGGCTCAGCGGAATCTGGACGGCATCGGCGCGGCGCTCGACGACATGGACGAGGATCTCAGCCGGCTGGGGAAGATAACCGAGCGTTTCAGCAAGATCGGCTCGCAGCCGGAACTCAAACTGATCGAACTCACGCCGATACTCGAGAAGACCGTGAGCTACTTTCACAAGCGCCTTCCGAGCCTCAAGGCGGAATCGGTCATCACGCTGAACGTCGAGGAGACGCCTCCCATCAGGGGCAACGGCGAATTGCTCGAGTGGGTGTTCGAGAATCTCCTCAAGAACAGCATCGACGCCCTGGGCGAGAAGGGCGGCCGCATAGAGATCGTCGCGAGATGGAACGAAGCGAACGGGTGCGCGGACGTGACGGTCAGGGATACGGGGCGCGGGATCCCCGCGTCGCACCGGCAGCGGATCTTCGCGCCGGGTTTCACCACGAAGAAGCGGGGGTGGGGATTGGGTCTGGCGCTCACGAAGCGGATCGTCGAGGAGTATCACAACGGCTCCATCAGGCTTGTCGAATCGCAACCGGGCAAGGGCGCGGTGTTTCTGGTGCGGCTTCCGGCGGCGTGAGGAGGCGCGGGCAGCGTATCGGGGGACGACGGCGACTCCGCAGCGTGCCGGCCGGGCATGCTTAAGGCCGCCGGTTAACCTATCACGCAGGCCGCGAGGACCCGGAGCCGGAGCCCCCGATACGCCACCCGGCCGTGGGGCCCCATCGGCGCCACCCGCGCGCTAAAAACCCCTGTCCCGGCCGGCTCATCCGATATATATTGATGGTTGAAATAGTCGTGTTTTATTGCACGATCATTACGAGGTGATGTTCCATGGCGCAGAAGATACTCTGGGTTGACGATGAAATAGATCTTCTCAAGTCGCATATCATGTTTCTCGAGAGCAAAGGGTACTCCGTGAAGATCGCGACGAACGGGGAGGATGCGCTCCAGATGACGGGCAGGGAAGCGTTCGATCTCCTGCTTCTGGACGAATCGATGCCCGGGAAGGGCGGACTCGAGACCCTCGCCGGCATCCACCAGCGCAATCCACTCCTGCCGGTGATCATGATCACGAAGAACGAAGAGGAACGTCTCATGGAAGAAGCGATCGGGATGAGGATCGACGATTACCTCCTGAAACCGGTCAATCCCCTGCAGATCTACTCGGCGTGCAAACGGCTGCTCGATTCCGAGAGGATACAGGCGAGCAAGCTCTCGCAGGATTACATACGCGAGTTCGGCGGGATGGAGACGTTCATGCAGGAGGGCTCCTGGGAAGGATGGCTGCGCCTCCACAACCGGCTGAGCGAGTGGGATCTCGAGTTCGACCGTTACAGGGATATCGGGCTCGAACGCACGCACGAAGACCAGAAGTCGGCCATGAACTATCACTTCGGCCGCTTCATCGAGAAGCAGTATCCCGAATGGATATTCTCGGAGAACCGTCCGCTGCTGAGCGTGGACGTATTCAAGCGGTTCGTCGCGCCCCATCTGAGCTCGGAGGAGCACGTGTACTTCATCGTCATCGACTGCGTCCGCCTCGACCAGTGGTTGGTCATCGAGGATGTTCTCAAGGAGGATTTCGTCGTCGAGAAGGAGTACTACTTGTCGATACTTCCGACGGCGACGCCGTACTCGCGAAACGCCTTGTTCAGCGGATTGTTTCCCGACGAGATCAGCGCGAACTATCCGGACCAGTGGCTCGAACGGAACAAGGACGAGATCAGCAAGAATCGCTACGAGGAGTTCTTCCTCGCCGAGCAGATGAAGAAGCACGGCTTCGGCAAGAAGCCGATGAAGTACTCCAAGGTCTATACCGTGACCGAATCGAACGAGCTGCGCAAGAGGATTCCGTCGCTCCTCTCGTTTCCGTTCGCGGCTTTCGTGTTCAACTTCGTCGATATCATGGCGCATGGAAGGAATCAGATCGACATTCTCCAGGAAATCGCCCCCGACGAATCCGCGTTCCGTTCCTTGATGCGCTCGTGGTTTTTCCATTCCTCGCTGCTTGAATTGCTGAAGGAACTCTCGAAAAAGAAAGCGACGGTGATCATGACGACGGATCACGGATCGATCATCGGGCGCAAGTCGAGCGTCGTGCACGGGCGCAGAGACACGTCGACGAACCTGCGGTACAAGTTCGGAGACAATCTCAACTGCGACGAAAAGCAGGCGATCATCACGAGGAATCCGGGCGAATTTCACCTGCCGAGCGAATCGAGAACCAAGACCTATCTGTTCGCGAAGGAGTATTACTACTTCGTCTATCCGACGAATCTCAGGACCTACGAGAGACAGTATCTCGGCAGCATCCAGCACGGCGGCGCGTCGATGGAGGAAATGATCCTTCCGTGCCTCACGCTGACGCCGAAGAGCTGATATGCACAACCGCGCGGGCAAGCGTTTCGCATTCCTCAGCGGATCCGAGGGGGAAACCGCCGGGTTGGGCCGTTCCCTGGGCGCGCGGATCGATTCCGGAGCCTGCGTTTCCATCGTGGGAGCGCTGGGCGCCGGCAAGACCGTTCTCGTGCGGGGCATCTGCAGCGGTTTGGGGGTTACCGAGGAGATCCTGAGTCCCACGTTCGTGCTCTATGAGGAGTTCTCGGGGCGGCGCGCGG
>JACQXT010000210.1 GCA_016208665.1 Chitinivibrionia bacterium
AGTTGAAGCGAGAAGCTCTTTATCTGAAAGGCTTGATATAACAAACATGGCGCACCTCCTCATGCGTGAACTCGATGCGACGATTCATATAAGATCGAGCCATCGATCGACGCAGAGGGTCGCCAATCATATATAGTATAGCACAGGTGTTTTCGAACGACGCCCTTCGACACTCGCGGCAAAAGCAGAGGAGAGAAATCAAAAAAGACTTGCAATCGATTTTCAAGCGCTATGCGCGGCGTATCACGCAATACGAGCGAAGTTCCCAACGAACCTGCGCCCGCGAAAATACCGCCCTCAAAAACCTGTCAATATGCATTTTGCGAATCACCCGTAAAATTATTTTTCATGCGCGAGGGCACGTGGCTGATTCTCGATAGCGCCCTCGCGCGGTGAACTGGAGCCGTGCGCTGGAGCCGTGCGCTGGAGCTGTGCGCTAGAGCCGTGCACTGGAGCGATGCGCTGGAGTTGTGCGCCGGAGCTGAGCTGGAGCGAAGTATGAAAACGCCGACAGCACCGCCGGCCGCTCAAGCTTCCGGTTGACAACGAGCAGCCGCCGCCGGAATATACGGAATATGCGCCGCGCAAGCGCAAAACCTGACACATGGAGGCCGGATGTTTCGTTTCATGAAAAATAAGCGGCGGCAACGCCTGCGGGAAGCTCCGTTTCCGCCGGATTGGCTGGGCATCGTCGAGAGGAATTTCCCGCTCTTTCTCCGCCTTCCCGAGGCGGATCAGAGAGAACTTCTCGGACATGCGCAGGTATTCCTCGCCGAGAAGCATTTCGAAGGCTGCGGCGGACTCGACATCACCGATGAAATCAAGGTTACCATAGCGGCGCAGGCATGCCTTCTCCTGCTCCACCGGGAGACCGATTACTATCCCCTTCTCAGCTCCATACTCGTGTATCCGGCCGAGTACACCGCCGAAGTGGCGGAACAGACCCCCGAAGGCATCGTCGACGAAGGATTCGACGAGCGAATCGGGGAGACATGGTCCCAGGGATCAGTCGTGCTCTCGTGGAACGACGTGCAGTACGACGCGGATGAACCCCGCGACGGCCTGAACGTTACTCTGCACGAATTCGCGCACCAGATCGACGAGGAGTCCGGGGACGCCGACGGCACGCCCGTCCTCGAGGATCGGGGCCGGTACGAGACATGGGCGCGCGTCATGAAGGAGGCGTACGAGCAGCTTCGCCGCGACGCTCAGCGGAAACGCCCGACCGTTCTCGACGAATACGGCGCGGAGGATCCGGCCGAGTTCTTTGCGGTCGCAACGGAGTGTTTCTTCGAAAAGCCGGCGGAGCTCAAGCGGGCGCGCCCGGAACTCTATGCGGAACTGAAAGGATTCTACCGGCAGGATCCCGCGGAGTACTTCGCATGAAAGCAAGCGCCCGCGGGCGACAGAGCCGCGGGCGCCGTTTTCCTTCATGTCACCGATACACGGTATGGACTTCCGAAACTTACGGGACTCACATCAGGCTCAAAATCTCCTTCTCGATCGTCGCCTCGTCGCCGGGGCTGAAGCCGAGATGGGAGTACATGATCCTGCCGTTTCTGTCGACGACGAACGTCGTGGGAAATCCGAAGACCTTGTAGATCTTCCCCACGATTGCCTTCTCATCCGCGCCGTCCTGCACGAAGTGATAGGTGAGTTTGTTCTCCTCTATGAACTTCCTCGCAAGATCTTCCATGCGAAACGCTTCGACGGCGACGATCTCGAACCCGCGGTCTTTGTACTTCGCATACAGCGATTCCAGGCGTGGCAACTCCACGCGGCAACCGCCTCAGGTGGGGAACCAGAATGAGACCAGCAGCACTTTGCCTTTGAACGCGGAGAGCGACAGCATCGTGCTGTCGTATCGGGCGAGGGTGAAGTCATCGATCGTCCGCGCGTGTTTCAATCGCTGCTCGTTCAAGTATGAATCGTAACCCGCATCGCTTCCGCTCTTCTTGACGTACGCCTCTTTCATGGCCTTCTGCGACCCTTCGTCCGCGGCGTAGAGCGCGAGGGGCGCGAAACGAGAGAGCGCGGCTTCGAGATCGCCGGTTCCGGCCAGCGTGGTTCCCCAGAAGTAGTCCAGTTTTCCGTCGGAGAATCCCATGTAGGTCCTCACCGACAGCTTGTCGGCGGCCTGGAAATCATCGAGCGCCTCTTCCTGGCGCCCCGTATTGGCCTTCGCCCAACCGGCGTAGGTGAGCAGGATAGCCTGCCGGTTCCTGCCCCGCTGGGCGAGATCCTCGTCCGAGATCTTCCGGTCCGGAAATTCCTTCTTGAAGGCCTCGGCGTTGGCTAACGGCCGGGCCCGCTCGGCGTATTGCAGCACGGGTTCCCAGGCTTCCGCCTCCGTATAGGCTCGTATGAGATCGAAAAAGAGATTGAACTTCTCTTCGCTCTCGCCGATGTACTGCGCGACGGCCTCGTTCAAGTGCGGCACATCCTTCATCTCTCCGTATGTCGCGACGAGCACCCGGTCGATGGATCTAAGCACATCGGCGCTTTCGACCCGGCCGCGCACCTCCTGGGCCAGGAGGATGAACTCGTCCATCCGCTCGAGCTCGGCGCAGTGCTCCTTGGCCATGTCGAGAAGCGGCGCGGTGTAGCGGGACTCGGGAAACGCCGCGAGCACCCGGCGGACGAAATCCAGTTTGGCCTGCGCATCCTGCAGATCATCATACGAAGCCAGAAGCGAGTCGATCTTCGCTTCCGTTTCTCCCTGGGCGCGCGCCGGAACGGCGGCGATCACAGCGACAAGAAGCACGGCCAGGACGGCTACGGTTGCGGAAATCTTTCTTTTCATGCTGCCTCCTCACGTTCTACATGCGGTTCAGGTTTTTCTCTCCGGACGAGCCGCCACAGATTCGCCGCAGCGACGGCCACGAGAACGGCCGTCACTATTTCCATGGGAATGCGGTAGCGTTCGCGCGCGTGAACGAATACATGCATCAATGAACTCGAAGCCAGATAGATCATCAGGGGATATACGACCCGCCGGGACGAAGCCGACGAGCCGATAAAAACGAAGGGAAGCAGGATGAGGAACGGAATCATGACGATGCCGCTCGCCACGGTGTGCTTCGCCGACCACGGTTTTTCGAAACGGCCGTCGGGATAGGGCCGGTACATGCTCTTGAGCTGAGCGAAGCGCCAGTACTCGATGAACAGTATCCGGTGGACGGCGAGGCGGTCCGTTTCCGGCCTGCCGCCGGAGAGGAAGAACGCCTGTTCCTCGGGTCTCACGTTGTCCAGGTCTTGTCGCTTCTTCGCCTCCCATTCCTGAAGCCAGGCCAGCCGCTTGTCTCCTCCAGCGCCCCTATTCGAGGACACCACGCTCGCCGCGCGGTCCAGCCATTTCCCCAGAAACCGCTCGGTGACGATGACGGGCTTCCCCATCGCGATATAGCACCTGGCCTGGTACGGCACCATCAGCATGGCGAGGAGAAACCACATCCAGGCCGCCTGCCCGAGCGCAAGACCGGCCCGGCGGTGCCAGGCGAACGCCATGACGGGAATCGCCGCCATGAGCGGCAAGAAGCGCACATCCGTATGGATGAGGAGCGTGAAAAACAATGCGCAGAGAAACCATCGCCCTTCGCCGCCGTTTTTCAAGGCGAGGAGAAAAAGCATGAGGGCCGCGGCGAGCAGGGGTATGATGAGGTTCTCGCGGAGCGGTTCGGCCGTGTACGTGATGAAGTGAGGATGAAGCGCAATGAGTGCGGCGGCGATAACCGCCATCCGTTCCTGGAGCATCGTGCGGAGGGTGAGATACACGATTACGACGGCGAGCGCTCCCGCCAGAGCCTGCATGAGCTGCAGCGTGCCGATCTCGGACCCGGGAAGCCGGTACGAAAGCGCCATGAAGGCCGGATAGAGGGGTTCGCGCACGGCGAGCGGCGTCGTGATCCAGTGCCATCCCGACATCATGAGCCGCGCGAACCGGTCGTAGCTGACGGCGTCGGTCCCCGCGAGGATGCCGACGTGCTTCCCCGCGACGGCGACGTATAAGAGCCTGAGGGCGAGGGCGCCCACGCCCAGAGCGAGTGCCTTGTACCAATGAGAAAGTTTCAATGCTACCCGGAACTCCGTTTGTCGATCATATCCGCGAGCAATGCGAATATGGCGGTGTTCATGGTGAACATGAACATGATCACGCTCTTGTCGGTAAGATTCCTCAAGACAAAGATATCATAGCAGATACTGGCGATGAATCCCAGAAAAAGAATTCCCGTCACGGGGAGCAGCACGCGCAACGGGGCGAAATACATGCCGGTCCGGAGGATGAGCTGGGCGAACCGTATCGTGTCGTGAATCGGCCGGATCTTCGACTTGCCGGTGCGGCTCATATAATCGATCGGCACGAACTGGACGTCGTAGCGGTTGCTCATCATGGCGAGGGTGATGGTTGTGGTAAAGCTGAATGTGTCGGGCAATATCTTGAAAAAACGTTCGGCCGCCGACTTCCGGAACACGCGCAGGCCGCTGTTCATGTCGGGGATCGGCTGCCCCGCCAGCCACGACATGTACGACTTGAGAAAGAGCTTCGGAATCCTGCGGACAAACGAATAGGTTACGTTCTCGCCGGTACGGGCGCCGACCACCATGTCGGCGTGTCTGGCCCGCTCGATCAGATCCGGCAGGCGGTCGTAAGGGTACGTGCCGTCCGCATCGATGATG
>JACQXT010000021.1:0-2017 GCA_016208665.1 Chitinivibrionia bacterium
CAGCCGTGGAGGCACCGAGGCAGTAAGAGGGAGTGGGTTCGGGCGAATCAGCGTTGCCGCAGACTCAAGGCGATTCGTCCGCGCTCAAGGTCCACATCGAGCACCGTTACCGTTACCCGCTGATGGACTCGAACAACTTCGGCGGGGTTCTGGATAAACCGGTCGGCCAGTTAACTTACATGTACCAATCCGTCATGGTGCACGCCGATGTCGACGAAGGCCCCGAAAGCCGTCACATTGGTCACAATTCCGGGCAGTATCATACCTGGCGCAATATCGTCGATCGACTTAACCGACTCCTCAAACGCAAACGATTCAAACTCATGGCGCGGGTCGCGACCCGGCCGCGCCAACTCGCCCATGATATCGACCAGCGTTGGGATGCCGACATCCTTGCTGACGTAATCTTCGAGTCGAATCAGCGCGCGGAGTGGCTCGCTGTCTATCAACTGGGAAATCGTGCAACTGAGGTCTGAGGCCATCTTCTCGACCACGGGATAGCTTTCGGGATGAACCGCCGACCGGTCCAGCGGATTCCTGGCGTCACTGATACGAAGGAACCCGGCGGATTGCTCGAATGCCTTGGGGCCAAGCCGGGATACTTTCTTCAAAGAGGAGCGACTCTTAAAGGGTCCGTTGTCGTCTCGGTAGGTCACGATATTATCGGCCAGAGCTGGTCCAAGCCCCGATACGTAAGTGAGCAACTGCCTGCTGGCCGTATTGACTTCAACGCCGACGGCGTTTACACAGATAGTCACCGTGTCTTCGAGACTCTGCCTGAGGACAGTAATATCATGTTGTGGAAACTCCTCACGCGCCACCTCGGACGCGGAGTACACGGATGCTCCCGCCTCATTGACTGTTTCCATTGATACATGAGAAGGAAGCGACATGTCCTTCAAGAAAGCCAGTGTTTCGCGACCGGCAGTGCCGCTGCCAACCGCAATCACTTCGGTCTGGTGTTTTTCGCACAATGTCCTCACCGTGTCGGCTGCGCCATTTCGATCTTCAGCCGAGCCGTGAGGGTAGATGGTGGTGGCTTGCAGCAGTTTCCCCTGTCGATCCAGACAGACCAGTTTGCAGCCGGTTCGGAATCCTGGGTCGATAGCCATGATGCGGCGGCGGCCGAGAGGAGGGGCCATCAGCAATTCACGGAGATTCTCGGCGAATACCCTAATCGCCTCGCGATCGGCTATTTCTTTCGACTCCGCTCTGATTTCCGTTTCCATTGATGGCGACAGGAGCCTCTTGTAGGCATCGGCTATAGCGATCCGAACCTGGATCGAGGCAGCGTCGTCGGCCACTATGAAAGCCTTTTCGAGAATCTCGATGGCCTCGGGTTCGTCGGGGGCGATCTTGAGGGTCAAAACCGATTCGGCTTCTCCCCGCCGCATGGCCAGTACGCGGTGCGAGGGAGCGGTTCTTACCGGCTCCTCCCATTCGAAGTAATCCGCATACTTGGTGCCGCGCGACTCTGCTGCAGGTATTACTCGAGAGCAATAAGTGGCCTTCTCGGCGAAGAGCCGCCGTATCTTCGCGCGAACATCCCGGTCTTCGTTGACCCACTCGGCAATAATATCGCGGGCGCCGGCCAGGACATCCTCAACCGTGTGCAGCTCACAGGTTGGGTCGACATAGCGAGCCGCCTCTGTCACCGGATCGACTCCATCCTGGAGGAAAATTAGTTCGGCCAGAGGTTCAAGGCCGCGCTCCCGCGCAATCATGGCGCGCGTCCGCCGCCTGGGGCGGAACGGCAGGTACAAGTCCTCCAACTCGGCCATGGTGGTGGCGCTATCTATCTGATACTGCAAGTCCGTCGTAAGAAGGCTGCGCTCATCAAGGGACTTGACGATTGCAGCGCGCCGCTGGTCGAGATCGCGGTGCCGTTTCAGGCTGTCGCGTATGGCCGAAATGGCGATCTCATCGAGATTGCCGGTCGCCTCCTTACGGTATCGGGCGATAAACGGCTCAGTCGCATCACTATCCAAAAGCCGGACCGCTCCGAATACTTGCCTCT
>JACQXT010000021.1:2040-4645 GCA_016208665.1 Chitinivibrionia bacterium
TCAGTCAGCCGGTTCCTCTCCCGGGATTACTTCCAGCAATTCCAGGTCAATAGCTACTTCGCGGCCGGCGAGGGGGTGATTCCCGTCGAGGATGACTGAATCGGCATTGAAGCTCAGGACCGTGAAAAGCAGGCGATTGCCCCCTTGGGGAGTGAATCCGAGAGTCTTGCCCACTTCCAGCGTGATCGACGCCGGTATGTTGCTGCGGGCGACAGTGGTGACCAATTGATCCTGGCGTTGACCGTAGGCCTTCTCCGGGGGAACTTGAATTGTCGTTTGCCGGCCCTCTTTCATCCCCGCGACGGCAGCATCTATCCCCGCGAGCACTTGTTCCGAGCCAACCACAAAGCCAAGAGGCTCGTTGGTTTTGCTGCTGTCATATACTTGACCGTCGGGCACACGAATGACGTAATGAACTTTCACGTGGTCGCCCTTCTTTGCAATCCGGGCTTCGGAGCAATGGAGCAGGATCGTGCAACCTATGGCTCCCGCCAGCACAAAGACTCTCGTTCTGAACGACATTCCAGACACTCCGTCAATTACCTATCGTTTTCGGCACCTCAGGGTCAACTTACCAGTGGCGCCGTTTCATAAATGCCTGAGGCCGATAGCAAACAGACCCCTGGCGAGGCCGTTGTCAAGCTGCGAATCGACTCCAATTGCCGATTTCCGCCTCTTGAGAAGCAGCCACTCCGAGCCGATAATATCGATAGATATGCGGACGTATGCAACCTGGCAGGGGGCGTTTGGTAGTCGTACGCTCAGATAGTCGGTCAGCGCCGACGCTCATACGGCAATCGCGGCCACTCATGAATCTCGAGAAGGCCCGATCGGAATTACTTGACTGGCTGTCCCAACTAAAATTCCCGGCAAACGATTCCGACAAGAGATGGGACGATTGTTTGCGTTTGTTTCCTGCCGCCGAGGGAGAAGAAGACCTTGACTCGGGGATTCGCCTGCGGATGTCGGTTCGTCTCGGAACCCGCAACAACCAGTACGAGATAAGCGTGCTTGAGTGCCTCGAGACGTCCGCAAGAGGCACGTTTCTGGCCTGCTGCCACCTTGGCGCGAACGAGATGGAGACGCAGCTTCGGCGGTTGACCACCAAGTCGACCGCGGTCCGGGTCGAAGATGTTTTCAAGAGCCGTGCGACCATCTGGGTTCAGAGCTTTCACGAGGGTGGGTTGCTTCCGGCTCTGGACGGCTGCGGGCGGGCCATATTGGGTCAGGAACTGATCGCCTTGGAGCCGCCCGGACAACCTTAACGGAGACCCACGATTTTCCACTGGCACGGCTCTGGCTTCGGCAACGCTCCAAATCTATTCCTCAGTCCAACGACTCTCACCGGCCAGATGCTGTTCATGGCGCGTTAGAGCAAATCCGAGCGGACATCCCACGTGGTAGAGTTGTCAACGTCCGATGGACGCGGCCGGCGCGTCCCTGTTCCTTTGTCAGCCGAACCCGATGTACAACTATCAATGAACATTTGGCCGGGTGATTCGTATTCTAACGTAAGATGCCTCCCCGGCAAGCATTGACCGTTCCCGTTCATGGGGCGTGGTTGAACAGGGCAGGGAATCCGGGCCGGCCTGATGGCCATCGGGGAGATAGGGAGTACGATGCTGTTGCTGAGGTGAATGACATGATCGGATTAGCAAAGGACAGAGCGCAGGGAATCTGGGGGTTGGTAGTGATTTGGCTGCTGCTCACGTCCACGGCTGGAGCGTTTCAGCCGCAGTACAATCCCAGCCTGGAGATTGGGGGGGCGGTGGAACTGCCGATTAAGATTGATGGCGAGCTGGACGACCTCGGTTGGCGCCAGGCCACGCGGGCGCAGAATTTTGTCGAACAGCAGCCCGGGGACATGATTGAGCCCGATGTTCTCACTGAGGCGCTCATCACCTTCGACGGATCACACCTGTACGTGGCCTACGTCTGCCATGATGATCCCGCCAGCGTAAGAGCCACTATGTGTCCGCGTGATCAGTTCGACAACGATGACATCGTCGGGCTATTGCTCGACACCTATGGCGAGGCGGCATGGGCTTACCAGTTTTTCGTCAACCCGTACGGTATCCAACAGGACTACCTTTGGTCAAGCGTTGGCGGCCCTGACCGGGGCTGTGACTTGATTTGGCAGTCGGCAGCCCGGGTCACGGATTCCGGCTACCAGGTCGAGATGGCTATCCCGTTCTCGAGCATCCGGTTCCCTGACGAAGACAAACAGAGTTGGAGGATGGACTTCCGACGGATTCGGCCACGTGAGAGCCTGAAGCAGTACTCTTGGGCGGCCTATGATCGCAACGAACAGTGTTCGCCCTGTCAGTGGGGAACGGTGCAGGGTATACAGGGGGTCAAACCGGGGCGAGGACTGGAAATCATGCCGGCTGTTGTCGCCAGCGAAGCGGGGATGCTCAACGACCCATACGACCCCGAAAGCGGACTTGACAACGCCAGTGTTAAGGGAGAAATGTCAGTAGGCGCGAAGTACTCGATCTCGTCCGACTTGACCGTTGAAGGGGCGATCAACCCAGATTTCAGCCAGATTGAGGCTGACGCCGCCCAGATTGATGTCAATACGACGATTGCTCTGCTCTACCCGGAA
>JACQXT010000211.1 GCA_016208665.1 Chitinivibrionia bacterium
CATATCGTGCCCTACGCGAGAGGCGGCCCCACGATACCGGCGAATCTCAGGCTTCTCTGCGCGAGGCATAATAAAACAGCGGCCAAAGAGGTTCTCGGGGAAGCGTTTATGGAGCAGTTCAGAAAGAGAAACGAGTCACTATATCAACGTGAGTGAAAGCGATCAATGATCCGAACCGTACTGATCGTGATATGCCTTATCTCAGCGAGAGCACGCACGCATGCCGGGGGCAAAGCTAATCCTTCCCCGCACGTTCCGATCGTATCCGCTTGACCTTCCCGCGGTGGCGCTTGTCTTCCAGGCGGCGTTCTTTCGATGCAGTCGTTGGTTTCGTCTTCCTTCGAGGCTTGGGCTTTTCAGAGGCCCGTCGAACGAGATGCACGAGTCTGACGATGGCATCTTCTCTGTTCTGCGCTTGCGTCCTGTATCGGCGTGCGGCAATCAAGAGAACGCCTTCTTTGGTCATACGCTTTCCGGCGATCCTCCGCAGCCGATCCTTCACGCCGGGCGGGAGCGACCGAGACCGCGGCACATCGAACCTGAGCTGCACGGCGGTCGCCACTTTGTTGACATTCTGGCCGCCGGGGCCCGACGAGCGGATGAATTCGAGCTCGATTTCATCCTCGCCGATGCTGATCGTATTCGTGATGCGAATCATGGCATTGAGACCTTGTTTTCAAGCACGCCGCTCGGCAAGCGGGCGATATATAACGCGCCGCGCATCCCGCCCCCAACACTCAGCAGCGTTCGGCTTACGACGCGCTCCCGAGCGCATGCGCGCAGTGAGGGCACACTTTCCAATCGCGCGCGACCGGTTTGCCGCATGCCGGGCAGAGAATTTCGCTGCGATGGCCGCAGTAGGGACAGGCTTTATAATCGCTCTGAATCGGCCGCCCGCAGGCGGCGCAAGTCGTGCGGCCGTTCGACGATCGTACCACGAGATAGATAATAACGCCGAGAAAGAACGGTATAAACGCCGCCACCGTGGCCCAGAGGTACGGATCCATGCCTCGCTTTTTTGCGTCCCGATACACGAGCGTGCCAACGATTGCAATCCATGCGAGGAAGAAAACGGCGGTTGGCAGCATAATCAGCAGTAGCCGCAACCATCCCTTGGGACCGATCAACATCGGTCCGTGAGGTTCGCACCCCAGAAACGGCAGAGCCCGAAACCCGCCGCAAAGCCCCCACATGACCTGCCCTGCAAATGCGAGAAAGAGCATCGCGAATATTCCCCAGAATACATATTTGAATCCTGAACTATGCTGTCCGTTCGACATCTCGATCTCCTTTTTGTTTCTCATGCCATGAGGCGTTCCATTCGTTCGAAGAAGCGGACTACCCTGCGGCGCGCCGCCACTGCAGCGATCACCAGGCAGCCGATATACCCGCAGAGCGCAATCCCTCCGGAGAATCTCTCCGCCGCGAGAGCGCCGAGTATCATGTCCAGTTTGTTATCGTCCATAGCCGGCATCCTCCAGTGCTCCCCGCAGTTTCCCGCGGGCCGCGTGCAGCCTGCTCTTTACCGTTCCCTGCGGAATCTCCAGTATCCTGCCGATCTCTTCGGTCGAGAGATCCTCGAAGTAATGAAGCACCACCGGCAGTCTGAGCGCGTCTTCGAGCGCATCGATGGCCCGCCTCGCGGCCGTCATGTTCTCCTCGGCAACGGCTCGCTGTTCCGGATCGGACTCGTTCCCTGCCATAGGGGACAGGCGGATATCAGCGGGATCCTCGCCCCCGCTCCGCCTGCGCCCCCACCGTTTGCGCCAACGGTAGAGATCGCGGTAGCGGTTCACGCATATGGCAAAGAGCCAGGGCTTGAATCGCTGTTCCGAAGAATACCCGTCGAGTCGCTTCATGACTCTCACCCACGTGTCCTGAAAGAGGTCGTCCGCGTCCGGCGCGCGCCGTGCGAGCCTCATGCACAGCGAATACAACTCGGTCTTGTAACGTTCTATCAGGACATCCAGTAGATCCGTCCGGCCTTCCCGGCATCGCCGTATGATTTCTTCGTCCTCCATCACTCGTGTTCCCTCGTATGCTGATACGTCCGAACCCGCCGCCGGTTCATGGATAATCCCGGTTCATGGATATTCAATGTATTCGCCGCCCCTGAAGCATGTTGATCCTGCCGCGGAGCGGTATATCCGGCCCGCTATTGACACCCGTTACATATTCCTGTAAAAAGTATAGGACACTGCAACCGTACGATCCATCACAATGCAGGCGAACGCATGCCTCATGTTCACACGATAAAAGTCCGCGGCTTTCACCTCGACCTCTACGGCCACGTAAACAACGCGCGGTATCTGGAATTTCTGGAGGAGGCGCGCTGGGAACTGTTTGAAGGAAAGATCGATCTCGATGAATGGCGCAGGAGCGGCCTCACGCTCACCGTTGTGCGAATCACGATCAATTATCGCCGGGAGGTGCGTTTGGGAGAGACGCTCGAAGTGCGGAGCACGCTCTCCGAGCTCAAGAGCAGGAGCGGTACGTTCCGGCAGGAAATCGTGTTTGCGGAATCAGGAGAGATCGCCGCGGATGCCGACGTTACGTTCGTCATCGTGGATGCACGGACGGCGAGAGCCGCCGTTATCAGAGGAGACTTCCGCGAGTCGCTGCTGTCTCTCGGGAACCCGGCGGACATACAATGACCCCCTGGTTCCCGGAAGCTGCCCCGTCCGTTGCCGAACTTAAATAACTCCCTGATCCATCATGGCCCCGGCCACCTTCATGAAGCCGGCGATGTTCGCGCCGTTTGCCACGTTGCCCGGAGTGCCGAACTCCGCCGCCGCATCGAGGCAGGCCTTGTGGATGCCCTTCATGATGATCTTGAGCCTCGAATCCACTTCCTCGCGCGTCCATGCATAGCGCATGCTGTTTTGCGCCATTTCGAGGCCGGAAACGGCCACACCGCCGGCATTTGCCGCCTTGCCCGGGGCATAGAGGATACGGCGGTCAGTCAATAATTTCATCGCATCCGGCGTCAAAGGCATGTTGGCCCCTTCGCACACGAGCATGACGCCGTTGCGCAGGAGGTTTTCCGCGTCCGTCCGGTTGATTTCATGCTGCGTTGCGCAAGGGAAAGCACAGTCCGCCTTGCGAGCCCAGAGAGGATTTTCGTCCAATCCTCCAAATTCCGCGGAAATGTACTCTGCGCTGGGATACTTCTCCGCGAACTCCCGGATGTGGCCGCGCCGCAGATTCTTCAGACCCTTCAACCACTCCAGCTTGTCATGATCCATACCGTTTGGATCATACACGCACCCGCTCGAATCCGAAAATGTGACCACTGTTGCTCCAAGCTCGATGAGCTTCTCTATGGCGGACTGTGCCACCTTGCCGCTTCCAGAAACCAGACACGTCTTGCCGTTGAGCGTTTCGCCCCGCGCGGCAAGCATTTCCGTTGCGAAATACACGACCCCGTATCCCGTCGCTTCCGAACGCATGAGCGACCCGCTCCAGTTCAATCCTTTGCCGGTTAAAACACCGGCGAATTCGTTCGCGAGCTTGCGGTACTGCCCGAAGAGGTAGCCGATCTCGCGCCCGCCGACGCCGATATCGCCGTCCGGAATGTCGGTGTTCGGACCGATGTAGCGAAAGAGTTCGTTCATATAGCTCTGGCAGAAACGCATGACCTCGCGGTCGCTCTTCCCCTTGGGGTCGAAATCGGCTCCGCCGTATCCCGCGCCCATGGGGAGCGTCGTGAGGCTGTTCTTGAAGATCTGCTCCAGGGCGAGGCCTTTCAGGATCCCGAGATTGACCGACGGATGGAAGCGAAGGCCGCCCTTGTACGGGCCGATCGCTCCGTTCATCTGAACGCGGTAGCCGCGGTTCACGTGCGTGCGGCCGGCGTCATCCACCCAGGAGATTCGAAACGTGATCGTCCGCTCGGGCTCGACGATCCGCTCCAGGACCATGGCTTGCCTGTACTGCGGATATCGTTCCAGAACGGGATCCAGGGACTCCGCCACATTCTTGACCGCTTCGTGAAATTCCTGCTCTGCGGCGTTCTTCGACTTGACTTCCGCCATCAACTTCTGAACATAGGAGCTCATGTTCGATACTCTCCCTCCCGCATGATTCATGCGTGCGCATCGGGGCCGCTCGCCACGCCGTCTCCGGCCTGTTTCATCCGCAACGGCCGCGCGGCGTCGGTGATCGCATTGATCTTGACCGCGTAGCTCGTCTTCCGGGCGATGTCCCCATCGGTTACGATATGAAAGTCCAGCAAACCTCCCGAACGATATCCCGTCCGGAGATAATTGATTTCATCGAGACAGAGACTCCACCCTTCCAGCCACTTGGCGAGCGTCTTGCGCTGGGATGGGGTTCCCCTGAAATGCACCAGCATGTCGATATCGCTTGCCGGCCCCGCCGTGCCGTTTTTGGTGCTTCCGAAAACGTACATGCCCGCGATCCCGAACTCGGCGGGATCCGCATGCGCGGCGATCTGTTCGGCCATTCTGTACCGCCAGCGCCAGTAGTTCTCCGCATGGTCTTCTTCGAAGGCATCTTCCGTGTCGGAATGTTTGATTTCCTGCTCGGGACTCGATAAGAATCCTACAGCCTCTCCGAGTTCGGCGTTCATACGTACCTGCATCACGTCGCCTTCCGCCGCGGCGAACACATCGATAACGCGAACGGCGCCGGCGCACCCTCCATACTCAGGCAACAACTCCGCCAGTATATTCGGAGAACGACGGAAGAACTGTTCGTCGAACTGCGCGCCCTCATCCCCCCCAAACAACGGGAGGTAAAGAATCCCCGATTCGGCTATTTCCTGCAGAAAATGCACATCGGCGGGCATGACCGGGTCTCGCGCGCCGCCCGCCGGCATCAATTCGATCAGCACCGCCGCGTGCTTGAAATCGCCGTACGAGATGCCCATGTCTCCCGGCCCCCGGCCTGCATCGGCCCAGCGGCCCGCGCACATGAGAATGAATTGCCGTTTGGGAAGCAGCGTGTTCAACCGCGCCACCGCCCGCGCAACATCGCGGCGCCGCTCCGCTCCCTCGAGGCGGGCGTACGCGTCGGGATCGACGTACACGATGTGCGTAATATTCGATGCCTGTCCGTTCAGCACGTACCGGTTGGCCGAGAAAACGAGCCGGCCGGCGGGAATATCCTTCGGAATGGGAGCGGGGCGCGGTTTCCGCGCCAGAGACTGCGGGCGGCATTGGAGAAGATACAACTGTTCTCCATCCGAAGCGAACTCGATCTCCACCGGGTATTCGAGGCACTCCTCGAGAGTTCTCAGGAGGCTCCGGAGCCGCACCACAAACGGGCTCCGCGTGACCAGCCCTTCGAATGTCGCCGCGACGGCGCCGGCTTCGAGCCGCGACGGGTCCATTCCGGCTTCGAGCGGCAGCGCGTTGCCGTTCGTACGGACGGACATGATCCCCTCTCCTCCCGGATACGCCGCGCCCATTTCTCTC
>JACQXT010000212.1 GCA_016208665.1 Chitinivibrionia bacterium
AACATACAATACGGGCCCCTCGGACGTCAGCTTTATCAAGGAGGCGATCAGCAGGTAGAACGGCATTCCGAAGACCAGGACGAAGAGGGACGAGCCGATATCGATTGCCCGCTTCATGGCGAGGCCGAGTACCGAAGCATCGGCTCTCGAAATACTCATGTCCTTCGAGGGTCCGATCGTGTCGGGAATGTACAACGGTAGCACTTTTTCGTCGATGTACCTGAAAGCTGCGAGGTCCTTTTTCACGGTTGCTGTTACCTTTCTGTAGTGGCGGATGAGATCGACACAACAACCCTGCCCAGCGTTGTAGCTACGTAATTTACCTGCTCATTGCTCAACTGCGGATACACGGGCAGCGAAACGAGTTCCCGGGCCAACCGCTCGGAAACGGGGAAGCTGCCCTCCTGGTAGCCGAGGAATGCATATCCGGGCTGAACATGAATCGGCGGAGCGATGTGATTGCCCCATCCGATGCCTGCTCCGTCCAGGGAATCCCGGATTGCCTGTTGTTTCTCGTGCCTGACGGCGAATATATAGTACACAGGGAGGACCTCAGGCGGAGCCTCCTGGAAACGATAGTCGGTATCGCGCAACAGCTCCCTGTACAACGCTGCCAGCTCCCGTCTCCGTTCCGTCCATCTGTCTACGTGATTCAGCTTGACGGCAAGCACCGCGGCTTGCATTTCATCGAGCCGGTAATTGAATCCGATATCCGTATACACGTTTCTCCCGGCCTGGCCGTGGTGGCGCAGCAGCCGCACCCGCTCCGCGATACGCGCATCGTTGGTCGTTACGGCGCCCCCGTCTCCGAATCCGCCGAGATTCTTGCTCGGATAGAAGGAAAAAGCGGCGGCATGCCCGAGCGATCCCGCTGCGCGGCCCATGTACCGGGCTCCATGAGCCTGGCAGGCGTCCTCTATGACGAAGAAGCCGTGTGTCTCCGCGAGGCCCATCAATGGGTCCATGTCGCAGGTTTGCCCGAAGAGATGCACGGGGATAACGGCTTTTGTGCGCGCCGTGACCGCCCGCCGGACGGCTTCTACGTCGATGCAATACGTGTCGTCACGAACGTCTACGAGCACCGGCCGGGCTCCGGTGTACAGGATCGCTTCTACGGTCGCAACGAATGTATTGGGCACCGTAATGACTTCGTCTCCGGCGCCGACTCCGACTGCGAGCAACGCAAGGTGGAGGGCCGCGGTACCCGAACTTACACCTGCGGCGTACCGACAATCGCAATACCGTGCGAAGCGAGATTCGAAGCGCTCGAGCTGAGGTCCCAGAATATACGTCGTGGAATCGATAGTCGAAGTCAGTGCTTCAACTAACTCACTTCTCACTTCGTCTTGCTGGGATTTCAAGTCAAGAAATGGTACTTTTTGGATCTGCTCCATTTCGATGCTGCCCCAGTGATGTCTCCCCCTGACCAGAGTAGCAACTAATTGTAACATACCCGGCCGATGATTTCCAGAACTTTATTTATTGATAGTGCGCCGAATTACCATTAAATATAAAGAAATTCATGCACTATCAATAATGCTCTTAAATAGTGTTTTCACACGTAATTCCTGCGCCTCCTTCGAGTAGTGCTCGATCAGGCGCTCTTTCGCATTCCCGGCCAGAGCGGGTCCAACGACCGGGTCCCGCATAAATGCCCCTATCCGCTCCGCAAATTCCTCCGGCGAATCGGCAAGCAGGTAATCCCTGCCGGCCTCGAACGGCATTCCCGCGATCGCAGGCGTCGTGCATATGACCGGGAGTTCGGCCGCCATGGCCTCCAGGATGCGGATGCGAAGCCCGCCGCCATAGCGAAGCGGCACTATCATGCAGGCCGCCCGATGCAGGAATGGGCGGATGTCGCTCACGTTTCCCACCACTTCCACTTCCCTGTTCCGCGCGAAGGATGCAAGGTCGTCCGGCAGGCTGCCGCCGACGATCGTTATCGACAGCCCTTCGATGCCGCCGAGGAGCGGATAGATTTTCGTCACGAAAAAGGCAAGCGCATCCCGGTTGAACGCCGCGCTCATGGCCCCGAGAAAGAGCACCTCCCCGGCGTTGCGCTCTGGGCCGGGAGGAGAAAAGCGGGCTATATCAACGCCGAATGGAACGACTTCGACCCTGCAGGAAGATCCGGCGATGTGTTGCACGGCTCGCTTATCCTGTTCCGTGAGCGCGAAGACCGTCTTTGCATGCTTGTACGCGCGGAGCTCTTCCCTGCGTTCCAGCAGCCATCGCCTGACGGCGGCGATCTTTCGAAAAAGATTGCGTTCGAGAAGCGACAGGTCCCTGTTGACCTGCATATCGATATCGTGCGTAAACAGCGCCACCGCGCGAGGGGGAAACAGGCGCGACAGCCGGTGAAGTTGCCAGTACTCGATAACGACAAGATCATACCGCTCCGGAGCCAGACGCTCGGCCGCCCGTACGAATGCGCCGGGACAATCGTACAGGCTCTTGAGGGACCGCCGGAAGAGGATCGACTTCAGTCCGTAGTACGCTTTGAAAAAGACCCTGTGAACGATCGATTTTCGATTGGGTGCGAGGACGGGAACGACGCGGGCGCACCACCGCTCCAGTTCCTTTGCGAGAGTTTCTTCCCGCCTGTCGAGGAGCCGGGCGAGGACGGTGATATCGTATTCCTTCTGCAGGGCCTGCAGGAGCCCGAAGGTCACCACCTTCGTTCCCTGGTTCGGCGGATACGGCAGGATCGGTTTGATCCAGAGTATGCGGGGTCTTAGCCCCGTATCGCTTACCCGTTTCATGAATGAAGCACCTCGAGATAGATCGATTGCATGCGCCGGGCGTGCTCATCGAGCGTGAACATCCGTTCGAACCGAGCGCGTCCGCCGGCTCCAAGCCGCAATCTCAAATCCGGATCGCTTACGAGCCGCGCCAGCGCCTGCGCCAGAGCTTCCCGTTCGCCGGGCGGCGCAAGGATCGCCGTTTCGCCGTTTATGGCCGCTTCGGGAATGCCGTAGATGTTGCTGGCGACGACCGGCAGTCCGCACGCCATCGCCTCGAGGACAGTGTATGGAAACGCCTCCATGAACGACGGCGCCGCCATGATATCCATCCCCGACAACAGGCGTTCGATCTCGCCGGGGAGCTTCCATCCGAGCATGGCGGTGCGTTGCGCCAGCCCGGACGATCGAAGCCGCCGCTCGCACTCGCCCCGTTCCTCGCCGTCCCCGATCACCACGAGGCGCCATGGAAGATCCTTCATCCCTGCCAATGCTTCGATAAGCACCGCATGCCCTTTTCGCTTGATGAGGCTTCCCGCGATGCACACGGCGACGGCGCCCTCCGGAAGCCCGAGTTCGCGCCGCACCGCCGCCCGGTGTACGCCGCGCGCCGCACCGTATTCGAACGGAAGCGCGTTGTGAACGACCGTTATCTTCTCGGGCGGCACACCCTGCCGCTCCGCAAGGTACGGCACATTGGCCTCGCACACGGTGAGCACCCGGTCTATCCATCGGTATGAAATCGCCTTCACGATCGCCCGTTTCCGGAGCCGTTCCACCATCGGCAAGTGTTCCGTCACCACCACCCTGGCCGCGCCGGCCAGGCGGGCCAAGGGCGCCAGCATGCCCATCTGGGCGTCGTACGGGCCCGGCATGTTGACGTGCGCGATATGGGGACCGAGCGAGCGAATCGCTTCGATGATCCGCGGGATGCCTCCCGGACGAAACGGAAGCCGCATCGGCACCTCGACTGTGTTGATTCCGAGCGCCCTGATCTCGTCCAGCCAGCTTTCCAAGCCTGCGGCGGGCTTGGCGAGAACGGACACGCGAAAGCTTCCGCGGTCGAGGGAGCGTGCGAGGAGCGCCAGGTAGCGTTCCGCGCCGCCTGCATAAGGAGCGTCGACCATATAGCAGATGTTGATCATGAGCATCCGACCGCTGAACAGGTTATCAGCCGGGGAACGCCTTCTATTCCGCGCATCCCCGCGGGCCGCAGCCTCTGCATTGTGCAAGCATCGCCGCTGTTTCGTCGCGGATTCTCTGTTCCGGCTCTCGGAAGGATCACGTCCGTTCCTCCGGTCTTTCAGCCGCTTCCGACGTTCGCTCCTCATTCAGAGCGACGCTGTACGTCGCCGCAATGAAACCGAATATGAGCCACACGAAGAGGGTATACTCCTGATTCCGAAGGTAATCGATCTTGAGCTCATCGATAGCGAATATCACGAGATCGACATGCAATATGAGCATAAAGGCCCGTGGAAACGACGAATCGAACATGGTACTCGATTTGACGGCAATGCTGGCCCGCATCAATTTGTAAAGAAGCAGGAGAAATGCGGCGAGCCCAACCAAGCCCGTGATATTCATATAGAACAGGTATCCGTTGTGGGGCCAGTTCCACTTTTCGAGTTTCTGCGAGTAATCCCACGATGGGCTGTGGCCGATGATGGGGTGCTGCTTCCATCGTTCGACCGCTTTCGGCCAGGCGCGCGTGCGCGTATCAGGAATATATCCCACGAACTTTGTGCCCAACAACCGTTTCATCATCCCGCCGGATATCGTGTATTTCGAGACAAAGACTTCGGTAACGGCAAACATGGCGGCGACGACCGCGATAATATAGACCAGCCGGACGATATTCAAATCTCTTCGAATGATCCACAGCATGTACAGCGCGCCGATGAACAGACTGATAAATGCGCCCCGCGTGGAGGTCGCCATGAGCAGCCCGATGACCAGCAGCACCAGGCCGAAGTACCCGAAGCGGTGCAGCATCCTGCGCGAACGGACGAACATGAAGAGAATGATCGGAATATTCAACGCAAAGAACTCCGCCAGCAGCTCAAAATCGTGAAACGGACCTTGAATTCTCACGTTCTCCATCACCAGCGTCTCTCGATGAAACGTATGCAGCCACCCGGGAATGATAGCCCGGCCCGGAAACAGGAGTTCAAGTATGCAAAAGATCGCGACGAACAAGCAGCTCATCACTTGAAAGGTCACGATTCGCTGGAGCGTCTTCGCGTCCCGCACGAAATTCACAATGAGATAGAACAATCCGACCGCCACCAGAAATGCGAAGGAGTTCTGCAACGCAAACACCAGCATCGCCCCGCCGGGATTATTGTAGAATGAAAGGATATAGCTTATCGCCATGAGAACGACGATCCAATCAGCCAGGCTTCCGATGGGACGCGCGACGTTCCTGACCGACACGCGAATGAGCCAGATGATCAATATGAGCGGAATGAAAACGACATTCGAGGATCCGACTTTCAAGGCAAACGGGAAAATATACATCAACATAAAGAAGAGCAGGGACGACACGAGAGAGAACCTGGAGATCAGTGCAATGAAGATAACGCCGACGACCGCTTCGATGAAGCGCTTGCTGGGATCGTAGACCTGGAACCCAACCGCCGCGGCGAGCAGTGCGACCGCCGCAACGGCCAAACCCTTCGACAGCGCGAATTGTCCCGTTTTCGACATGAAGGAAGACCGCATGCATATCCCCTGCAGCATCAGCGCACGAGCGACGCTTTCACGTCGATCCGCCCGCACGAGACGCTCGAATATGAGTCCTCGTTATACAAGAAATCTCTCACCGAAAAATTCGGGAGCAACGAATCCTCGACGAGTTTCAATTGAATGTCGTAAGCGCCGTCCGCCAGGGACGGCGGCAGCGTCACCTGAACTTCCTCGGCCGCCGGCGCCCCCAGCGGCCACATATCGGGAGGATACAATCCGTCGAACGGCATACGGTCCGTCCGGTACCTTGATAAGTAGCCTCCCACCCGTTCCTTCATGCGCCGCAGATATTTGCCGCCCGGATACGAAGCGTAGCGCGATAGACGCTCCGCGTTATCGAAGCGCACGATCAATGCAACAGGCAGAACCGGCTCGACGGCAAGATCCTTCTCGTACTGAATCGTGAGCCGCACCGTCTCTCCCGGCCGCACCTCCTGCGGCGCAACGGAGACGCCCCGCACCACGGCCCCGCCGCCCGAGACGCTGCGCGCACAGGGATGAATCCCATCGGCGCCGGCCGAGAGGAACGGAACAGTCGGCAGCCATCGTTCCGATGCGCAATAGTAGCCGAGGACTCGCACGACGACAACATCCGGCGAATCGTACACGATCTTGAAGTTGTCTTCCGGGCCGTAGAATTTTTCGCGGATCGCGCCCAGGAACTCCGGAGACCAGCACGCCATGAACTCGCGAACCGGGCGGTTGAAACCGCCGTTTATTACGATATACTCGACCCTGAACCGCTCCAGGTGCTTCAAGGATTCTTTTTGCGACACAAACGGCGACAACACATCCCGTGCTGCAATCAGCCGATCCATGACGAGCGGATCGTTAGGATTGCCGTGCTGGTGGAGAACGGAAACAACGTCGACATTATTGTATGCGCTAAGAGCGTAACTAGTTATCGGGTCTGATACTACAACGCTCTTATCAGGTATTACACGAGATGCTTTCTCCACGGCTTCCCGGATTGACGGAGCGAGCCCGCCTCTCATATGGTCGAAGGAAATCGATCGTACCGCCTCTACCACGGCGCCCCGTCCCGGGAGCACGAACTGTTGAATCCAGAGGAAGAGGAGAATCGCTGCGGCCGCCTTCAGCGGAAGAGCGGCCCGTTTCGCACGCGCTATAAGCGAACCGCACACCAGCACAATCACCTGAAAGGACGGCACGATCATCAAGAGCCGGTGAAGGAGGTACGTCACTTTCCCATACACCAGGGGCGCAAT
>JACQXT010000213.1 GCA_016208665.1 Chitinivibrionia bacterium
AAACTCGAGGTGCGCATCCGCAATGAACACATGATCCACGAGACCGTGCGCAGGGCGATCAAAGACGCCCTCTCCGGGCGAAGCGAACACTCCTTCGAGGTGCATTACCATCCGTCCGAACGCGTTGGGGCGGGCGATCCGCATGAGAGCGCGCACATGGAACTCCCCGAAAATCCCATGGAATCTCTCTTCGGCGGCGCCCTCGTCAAGGAAACTTCCGACGAAGAACCGTCGGAGCGCCGCGATGCGGAATCGAACATCATATCCCTGCAATCGAGGATCAAGGACGCCGCGTCGCTGTTCATGAAAAAGCACCTTGCGGAAACCGACCTCGCGCCGCAGCTCTCTTTGCGTTCGCGCGAGGAAATCGACCGGATGAACGGAACGGCGCCTCCCGTGAGTCCAAAAGCTTCCGGCGATGAAGGGCTCTTCTGGCAGTTCAACAAGAGCTACATATTCATACAGGTTCACGGCGGCCTCGTCATCATAGACCAGCACGCCGCCCACGAACGGATCATCTATGATTCGAGCAGGCGAAACGTGGAACAGGCCGTTGCCGGCTCGCAGCAGCTTCTTTTCCCGATTCATCTCGAGCTTTCGCTCAGCGAACTTGAGGCGTTTCAGACGTCCCGCGATCTGTTCGAGAAGCTCGGATTCGTCATCGAGCCGTTCGGAGGCAAGAGCATCCTGGTGCGCGGATACCCGCAGGGCCTCAAGAACTGGGGCGAAGGACGCCTCCTGCTGGAGATATTCGACGACATCATCCAGGACAAGGCTCCGGGCAACACCCATCTCGAAAAGGTGCTCGCGAGCTTCGCGTGCCGCAGCGCCGTCAAGGCCGGCCAGCGGTTGAGCCCGGACGAGATGAAACTGCTCGCCGACCAGCTGTTCGCGGTGGAGAATCCATACTCCTGTCCCCACGGGCGGCCGACCATCCAGCGCATTTCTCTCTCTCAACTCGAAAAATGGTTTCATCGCTGATGCCGCGCCTCGACGGAACCGCACGCAATGCCTGAACACAAAGCCCATAAACGAAGTTATTTCTGCATCGCGATCATGGGTGCGACGGCCACCGGAAAGTCCGCTTTCGCGATCGAGCTCGCCGGCCGAATCTGCGGCGAGGTCGTATCCATGGATTCCCGGCAGGTGTACCGAGGCATGGACATCGGAACCGCCAAGGTCGGGCTCGCCGAACAACAGGGCATTCGACACCACCTCATCGATATCATGAATCCGGACGAAGCAAACAGCGCCGGCAAGCACGCACGGCTGGCGCGCGAAGCCATCGGCGAAATCGAGGCGAGGGGCCGCATTCCCATACTCGCGGGGGGCACCGGCTTGTATTTCCGCGCACTCTTCAAAGGCCTGGCGGACGTCGGCGTCGATGAAGGCGCGCTCCGCGAAATACGCGAATCCTTTGCCGGAAAATCGACGGATGAACTGTTCGCCGACCTGCAGCGATTCGATCCGGCTCGCGCCCGGAAACTGTCCCGCGGAGACAGGATGAGAATTACACGGGCCCTTGAGGTGCGCATTCTCACCGGCCGCACCATATCGGAGCACTTCTCGAACCAGACTGTCGGACAGGAGATCGATGCGATCAAGCTCGTGCTCGGCATGCCTCGCGTGGATCTCCGCGGCAGAATCGCCCGCAGAACCCGCGAGATGTTCGGCGCGGGATGGATCGAGGAAGTGCGCAGCCTCCTTGCGGCCGGCTACAACTCGCTGTCGCCGGGTTTGAACAGCCTGGGCTACAAACAAATCTCCCTCGCGCTCGAATCCGGAAGAAACCCTTGCGACGATATGGATGCAATCATCACGCTCACCAGACAGTACGCCAAACGCCAGGAAACGTTCTTCAGACGGGAGGAAGACGCTCTGTGGCTCGATGTTACCGGGGAGGGATTCAAACGGGAAGCGTACGCGCGTCTCTCGAGCCGCACCCGCTTTAAAAACAACTTGACATGATCTTTCTAACGTGCTAATTACATTACTGTTATTGGAGAGCGGGCATAACTCAGTGGTAGAGTATCAGCTTCCCAAGCTGAGGGTCGCGGGTTCGAATCCCGTTGCCCGCTCCATTTCCTTTTCGCTCGGGATCGCATTCATACGTGAAAGCAAAGATACTGGCAATCGCTCTACTCCTGCCGCTCCTGCTTTTCAACTCTTGCTCCAGTTCGAGGCGGGCGGGCACCCGGTCAGATGTTCAGAACGCGATAGAGTTGTTCGTTGCCGGCCGCTACGAAGCCGCCAGGGCGGAATTCGAAGGGCTCACGAAGAGTCTCAACGGCGAGGACCTCTGCGCGGCATATCTGTACCTCGGCCGCTGCTACTTCGAGATGGGAAATCTTGAGAAGGCGGGGGAAGTGTTCTCGACGGGACGGGTCGCTTGCGGCGAGGAGCCGTTCGCCGAGCATCTGATGCAGGTGCAAAACTACCTGAGGGTCTCGCCGGCGGCGATCGCGGGCGCTGCATTCATAACGCGAGCCCAATGTGCGTGTCTTCTGGCCTATTACTTCGGAGACGCGAGCGCCGGCGCACCCATGGCTCAACCGGGCATCGCGAAGGATCCCGCGGACGCGGCGTCGCATTGGGCCATAGGCGCCATCCGCGAGGTTCTCAGGACGGGGCTCATGGAGACGCTCCCGGACGGCCTTTTTCATCCCGACGAAGCGGTCACCCGGGCGGCGTTCGTCTTTATCGCGGGGAGCGCGATCAAACGATTCGAGCCTGGCCCCGGGACCGATCTCGAGGGAGCCTTCCCGGAAGGCGTGGAACAGAAGATCGGCATGTACGCCGGCGTTGCCGCGTCGGACGGCGGGCCGTTCGTTTCCGGACGGGATGCGGTGAATCTACTCGACAATATCGCGCGAAACACCGGACATGCGCATGAATAACGAATCGCTGTGCATAATCGCCATGAACGATCCCGCCCTCTACGGCATCGATGAGGACGCGCTCAGCATCGGCGACGAGGTGCTCGAGGTGGACGGACATGCGGCCCGCGACCAGCTCGATTTTCACTTCTTCTCCGCCTCGCACGAATCGCCTCGCCTGACCGTCCGCAAGAAGACCGGCGAGATACGCACCGTCGAGCTTGACGCCGACACCCTCGATCAGTTGGATATACGGTTCACTCCCATGACGTTCAGGGGCTGCAGGTGCAAATGCCCCTTCTGTTTCGTCGATCAGATGCCGCCGGGGCTGAGGGCGACGCTGTATCAGAAGGACGAGGACTACCGCCTCAGCTTTCTCTACGGCAATTATACGACGATGAACGATCTTGCGGCGGCCGATATCGAGAAAATCGTTTCGCAGAGTCTCCAGCCCCAGTTCGTCTCCGTGCACGCGCTCGAGAAGGATGTGCGCGAAGCCGTGTTCGGCAGGCCGATGAAACGGGACATCGCGAAGACGCTGAAGACGCTCGCCCGCGGAGGCATCTCCATACGCGCACAGGTCGTGCTCTGCCCCGGCATCAATGACGGGGTTCACCTCGAGCGCACGATCGAGGGGCTCGAGGCCCTTGACGAACGCATCGAGAGCCTCTCCGTCGTACCGGTGGGGTTGACCAGGCACAGACAGGGCCACCCGGAGATCAGGCGTTTCGCTGCGTCGGAGCACGGAGGCGTCATCGATCTCATCGAACACTACCAGCGGCGCTTCCTCGAAGGGCCGCGCGGGAGCCGTTTCGTATTCGCCTCGGATGAGTGGTACCTCGCAGGCGAACGCGCACTCCCTCCATATGAGAGTTATGAGGATTTTCAACAAATAGACAACGGAGTCGGCATGACCCGAAGCTTCGAGCGCGAAGTCGTGGAGGATCTCGACATCGCAGGCGTCCCTCCCCGGCTGGACGATATAGGCATCGTCACGGGCTGGCTTGGGCGCCGGGTGTTCGAGGAGTACATTTTCCCGCTCCTCGACCGCGCGGGCGTGCCGGTCTGTCCGGAACTGCTGACGGTGAACAATAAGTTTTTCGGAGACATGGTGACCGTCTCGGGACTCCTCACCGCCGCCGACATTATCGAACGGCTGAAGGGCGCGAGCGAAGATACGCTCTGCCTGCTGCCGTTCAACTGCCTGAATTATGAGGGCTCCTTCATCGACGGACCCGATCTGGAGTACGTGCGCCGGGAGACCGGCAGGCGGATCATGGTGCCGGAATACTCGTTGATTCGCAGCATCAACGAGTGCCGCGATGTCGGGGGGAGCGCGGAATGAGCGATCTCCCGAGAGTTGCGATCGTGGGCAGGCCGAACGTGGGCAAGTCCACGCTCTTCAACAGAATCACGCGCAAGCGCAAGGCCATCGTGCACGAGATGCCGGGCGTCACGAGGGACATCCAGCGTTTGCCGACCGACTGGAACGGCGTTCCCTTCGAAGTCATCGATACGGGAGGGCTTTTTTCGGGAGTGGACGATCCGCTGATCAGGGAAGTGGAGGAAAAGGCCCTTCACGAAGCCTTGAATGCGGATGCGTTGATCATGGTGACGGATGCTCAGACCGGACTGACTCCGGTGGATTCGATGATCGCCCAGGAGCTGCGCAACACCAATCTGCCGGTGTTTGTCGTCGCAAACAAGGTGGAAAAGGCCGGAGCCGCGGGGAGCGAGTTCTTTGCGCTCGGCTTCGGCGATGTATACGAAATCAGCGCGTTGCACGGCCTCGGCACCGGCGATCTCCTGGACGATGTCGTTGCGGTGCTGCCGAAACGCGCCCTCGCCGATGCGTCGGACGAGCTCAGGATCGCCGTCGTCGGCAGGCCCAACGTCGGCAAATCGAGCCTCATCAACCGGCTCCTCGGCAAGGAAGTGAACATCGTCGACGAGCGCCCCGGAACGACGCGGGACAGCATCGATCTCAGGCTGAAATGGCACAACAGGAATCTCCTCATCGTCGACACGGCCGGCATCAAGCGGCGCACCCAGACGAAGGACGGGGTCTCGACGCTCAGCACCTTGAAGAGCCTCGAGGCGATCGAACGCGCCGACGTGGTGGTGATCATGCTCGACGCCACGCTCGCGCTCTCCAACCAGGACGTGAAGGTGGGGAGCTACGCGCACAAAGAGGGAAAAGGCGTGATCATATGCGTCAACAAGTGGGATCTCGTCGAAAAGGGCAACAAGACGTCGAACGAGTTCGAGCGCGCGATCCGCGGCCGCTTCAAGTTTCTGAGCTACGCGCCGGTGCTGTTCATCTCCGCCGTATCCGGCCAGCGCACGAGCAAGATTCTTTCCATTCTGTGGGAGATCAAAGAAGCGCGCGAAACCCGCATCGCCACGCACGAGCTCAACAAGTACATCGAATCGGTGACGGCGTTCACCCCGCCGCCGTCGCACGCCGGCGGGACGGGCAAGATCTATTATGCGACGCAAACCGATGTCGCCCCGCCGAACTTCACCCTGTTCGTCAACAAACGGGCGTATTTCGACAGGTCGTACATACGTTTTATCAATAACAAGCTGCGCGAGAAGTACTCGTTCATGGGAACGCTCATACGCATCAATCTCGTGGGAAAGAAGAAGAGAGGATAATCGTGCCCGCCTTCATTGCAATCGCATTGGCAAGCTACCTGCTGGGCGCCATACCGTTCAGCTATATCGCCGGAAAGATCTTCGCCGGCATCGACCTTCGAGAACACGGGAGCGGCAACCTCGGCGCATCCAACACATTCCGCATGCTCGGTCCGAAGATCGCGATCCCGGTCCTCATCGGCGACATCGCCAAGGGATTCCTGCCGGTCCGCTTCGCGTATCTTGCGAACACGGCGCAGAGCCTATCCGGCGCCGCCGATGCGCCGGTCCTTCAGCTTATGCTCGTCGCGGCCCTCGCCGCCGTCATCGGACACATGTATTCCGTGTTTGTCGGGTTCTCGGGAGGAAAGGGCATCGCCACCACCGCGGGAGCGTTCCTCGCGCTTGTTCCATGGGCGTTTCTCGGCGCCTTTATCGTGTGGCTGCTCTTCTTCGCCGCCTCGCGCATCGTTTCACTTGCCAGCCTTGCGGGCGCCGTCACGCTGCCGTTATTCGTATATGCGAGCGGAAGGCTCGGGATGGGCGACCCTCACTGGTCGCTGCTCGCGCTTTCGTTCGTCATAACGCTCGTCGTTCTTTTCAAGCACAAGGCCAATATCCGCAGGCTGATGGCGGGCACCGAGCCTGCGCTGTCGCGAAAGAAGAAGTGAGGCCATGAAACCGGTTCGGGACATCTGCGTATTGGGAGCGGGCAGCTGGGGAACAACGCTCGCCATTCTCCTCTCGGAGAACGGATTCGCGATCAGGCTGTGGGAGTTCTTCCCCGAGCACGTCGACGCCATGCTCAGGGACCGGGAAAACAGGAAGTTTCTTCCGGGCATTCCCATCCCGCGAGGCATCGAAATCGGCTCCGACATGGACCGCGCCGTCCGGGGCGCCGACCTTCTCGTTTTTGTCGTTCCTTCGCATGTCGTCCGAAGCGTCGCTCGGAACGTCGCCGAGCGCGGCGGGTTTGCCGCCGAGGCGATCTTCGTAAACGCAGCCAAAGGCCTGGAGGAAGGCTCCCTCAAGCGAATGAGTCAGGTCCTTCAGGACGAGCTGCCGGGAAGCGAATCCCGCATCTTTTCACTCATCGGCCCCAGCCATGCCGAAGAGGTGAGCCGGCGAATGCCCACGTCGGTCGTGGTCGCCGGCGAGCGGGGCGAGGCCATCAAGGAAGTGCAGCGGGTCTTCTTCCGGCCGTACTTTCGCGTCTATACGAACGACGATATCGTCGGGGCCGAGATCGCGGTGGCCCTCAAGAATATCATCGCAATCGCGGCGGGCGTCTGCGACGGCTTGGGATACGGCGATAACACGAAAGCCGCCCTCCTGACGCGCGGCCTGGTGGAGATCAGCAGGCTGGGATGCGCCCTCGGGGCGAAGCGGGAGACATTTGCAGGCCTTGCGGGCATCGGCGACCTCATCGTCACCTGCTGCAGCAAGCACAGCAGAAACCGCTACGTGGGAGAACGGATCGGCAAGGGCGAAACGCTCGAGCACGTGCTCGCCGGCATGGTAATGGTGGCGGAAGGCGTGCGGACGACCAGGGCCGCCGTCGAACTCGGAAAAGAAAAGGGAATAGAGCTGCCCATCATCGAGAGCACTTACAACATCCTGTTCAACGGCAAGGATCCGCGGGAGGCGATCACCGAACTCATGAACCGCCCTCCGACCGAGGAAATGCGTTGGGCGGCATCGCACACACAGATCGATACTGCAAGGGGGTGAGCGTGAAATACAAGACGGCGCCGACGAAGATGTACTATTCGATCAGCGAGGTAAGCGAATTAACGGGGGTCAAACCCCATGTGCTCCGGTACTGGGAGACCGAATTCCCAAGCCTTAAGCCTAAGAAGAACAGGGCGGGCAACCGCAATTACCGCTCGAAGGACATCAAGTCGGTCCTCGTGATCCGCGACCTGCTTTACAAGGATAAGTTCACCATCAACGGGGCGCGCAAGAAGCTGCAGGAACACTACGGCAATCCGGAACCTCTTCTCAACCAGATGCAGATTCCGTTTTCCGATCCTCACGCGAGAGCGCTCCTCCTCGGCATCAGGAAAGAGCTCGAACAGCTGCAGAAAATGCTGGTCGAGGAAGGCGAGAAGAAGGGCAAATAGAAGTCTAGAAGTTTTGCCTTGAAGACCCGCGGAACGGGTGTTACCATAACTCTTGGAATCCGGTCGGGGCGTGGCGCAGCCCGGTAGCGCACTTGCATGGGGTGCAAGTGGTCGCTGGTTCAAATCCAGTCGCCCCGACCATTTTTTTTTATCCGTCCGATTCACGCTTCCACCATCACGCCGTGCATGCTAGCGGTTTTCTTCTATAAACTGGGTGCGTATCTCACCTGCGCACTCCCCGAGCGCGTTACCGCCTCGATTGCCGCCTTTCTCGGATATGTGAACTACTTGCTCCGGTTCCGCACGCGCAGAAACATCGCCATAAACCTGAAAATCATACTCGGCGAGAACTGCGGCGCGCGGAAGCTTCGGCGTACGACCCGCGCGGTCTTCATGAATTTCGCGCAGAGCATCCGGCTCTTCCTCAAGCTGCCTGCCATAACGGACGCCGATCTCATGCGCGGGAGCGATTTCAGCGAATTCGACGAGGTGCTCCGGAAGCTCGAACCCGGAAAGGGATTCATCATCGTCACGGCCCACCTCGGCCCCTGGGAACTGGGCGGTTTATACATGAGGACCAGAAACCATACCCTGCACACCGTTGCGCTGGACCATCCTTCCCGCCGCGTAACGGCATTCTTCAACGAACGGCGCCTCGCCGCCAATACCGTGTGCCATCCGCTCGACTGGTCGTTCAAGATGCTCAAACAGGCGCTGGACCGGGGGGAATGCGTGGTGCTCTTGATCGACAGGGATTACAAGACGCCGAACAAGCGGTTCACGTTTTTCGGATTGCCGTCCTGCCTGCCCGGCAGCCACTTGCTGCTCGCCGCCAGGTGCGGAGTTCCGGTGATTCCGGGAGCGTTCCTGTTCAAGCCCGGGGGAGGATTCAAGGGCATCTTCCGCGGGCCGTACTTCATCGCGAATACGACAAACAGGCTTGCCGCCATGGATGCGCTGCAGGAGCGGTGTCTCCGGGACCTCGAGGACATGATCAGGGACCATCCCGAGCAATATTTTCATTTCGATTCGCTGCGCCAGGCCGTATCATAACGCTCTTCCATGGAGGAATGACATCGAGACCGCTACACTCGAAACCATCGGCGCAATCATACCGGCTTTCAATGCCGAGGCGCGGCTCGCCCGCGTCGTCGAGCAGGTGTCCCGGATCATCCCCAAAGACCGGATCATCATCGTCGACGACGGTTCCGTCGACCGCACGTATGCTGTCGCCTCCGCGCTCGGCGCCGTGCTCCTCAGGCACGCTTCGAACATGGGCAAGGGCGCCGCTCTGGCAACCGCTTTCAAGAAGGCCCGGGAAATGGGCATTCCCTTCGTCGTCACGCTCGACGCCGACGGGCAGCACAATCCCTCGGAAATACCGGCATTCGTAGCCGCTCAGCAGGAAACAGGAGCCGACATCATCGTCGGCAACCGGATGGCCGATACGAAGGACATGCCGCCCCTCAGGCTCATGACCAACCGGTTTACATCGCTCCTCATTTCTCTCAGGGCGGGCCGCCGGATCCCCGATTCGCAAAACGGCTACCGTCTGCTCAGCACGGAGCTGCTTGCCCGAATGCCGCTCGTGACCACGCGCTACGATACCGAGTCGGAAATCCTCATAAAAGCCGCGCGCATGGGAGCGGCCATAGGATCCGTTCCCGTGCAGACCATCTACGAGGGGGCGCGGAGTTCCATCAATCCGCTCGCCGATTCCTTTCGTTTTTTGCGTATGGTCATCCGGAGCTTCTTCTGGTAGCATAGCCGGATTCCGCGCCGCACAAACGAGGAACAACGGACATCATGCAGAAACTGATACTCATAACCAACGACGACGGGATACGCGCGCCCGGGCTGAAGGTGCTCGCCGCCGCCTTGCGCGGGCTGGGCACGCTCGTAACCATCGCCCCCGGCGAAGAGCAGAGCGCGAGCAGCCATTCGCTCACTATTCGCGAACGCATACGCGTCGAACACGTCTCGAAGCACAGCCACGTCGTATGGGGCACGCCGGCCGACTGCGTATTGCTGGGTGTGCAGGGAATCATGAGCAGAGAGCCCGACCTCATCGTATCGGGCATCAATCACGGGCCGAACATGGGAGAGGACGTGACGTACAGCGGCACGGTCGCTGCGGCCATCGAGGGCACGATTCTGGGGATACCATCCGTAGCTTTTTCTTCGCTCCAGCGTACGATCGAGAGCGCGGATGAAATAGGCTCCATCGCCCGGGCGATCGTCACCGCCGTTCTGGCCAACGGAGTTCCCAAGGAGACGCTCCTGAACGTCAATATTCCGGACCCGGCGATCTCGCCCATCAAGGGAGTCAAGATCACAAAATTGGGATCGCGCTCGTACGGCAACATCCTCAATGCCGAGCGATCGTCGCCGGGCGAAGAGAACTTCACGATCGCCGGGGACGAGCCCGTTTGGAAGGATGACAACGGGACCGACATCGCGGCGGTGCGCATGGGTTACGTGTCGATCACCCCGCTGCACCTCGATCTCACCAACTATAAGGCGATCGTCGAAATGGAAAGGTGGCGCTTCGAACTGTGAAAGACATCGATTATCCGCTCGCTCGCGAGCGCATGGTGAGGGAACAGCTCGTCGAGCGAGGCATCAGGGACGATCGGATCATAGAGATCATGCGCCGCATTCCGCGCCATCTCTTTCTCGACCGCGAGTTCGGACCCCAGGCATACGGCGATTTCTCCTTTCCCATCGGCTTCACACAGACGATGTCGCAGCCGTTCATGGTCGCATACCTCACGGAATGCCTCGAGCTCAAGGGCAACGAGATCATTCTCGAGATCGGAACGGGTTCGGGCTACCAGGCCGCGGTGCTCTCGGAACTGTCCTGCGCCGTGTACTCCATAGAGCGGATTCCCGAGCTTGCCGCGAAAGCCGCTGCGATCCTGAGCGATCTCAACATCACGAACGTCCACGTGAAAAACGGAGACGGCGCCACCGGGTGGAAGGAAAAGTCGCCCTTCGACAGGATACTCCTCACGGCGGCCGCCGCGGAGGTGCCCAAAACGCTCCTCAAACAGCTCAGGGACGGCGGCATTTTCGTCGGCCCCGTCCAGCTCGAGGGGAAGGGCCAGCAGGTCGTGAAGCTCATCAAGCAGGGAAGCAAGTTCACGATCACCCGCCTCAGGGAATGC
>JACQXT010000215.1 GCA_016208665.1 Chitinivibrionia bacterium
GTGTGCCCCCTCGGCCGGTTATCTGCGTTTCGAAAGAAGCGCGCGTGCCCCTTGGCGCGCTCGCATGGCGGTCCAGCGGAGCGCCGCGCCGGAGCTCTTCGCCGCGGATCCGCGCACCGCGTATCCATGATCATCGAGATACCGCGCGTACCGGTAGACCGCGTAGGGGTGGGCGTTGACGAGCCTGCCCGTCCTCCCGCCGTGCAGCATGAAATCAATCATTGTCTTGAGCTCCCCGCCCTTTTCCCAATGCGGGAGCGAAAAGGTCCACAGACAAGCATCCACCGTGCCGAGCAGATATCCGGGCGCGCCGCGAAGATAGAGGGCTTTCTCCGCGCGCTTCACGTCCTCGACCCCCTCGATCGCGTGGAACGGCGACCATCCCTGCCACGACCCCGCGTTCTGCGGGAGGAGATAGAGCGGACTATTCCGTTCCGCGCACAGCGCGCGCTCCCCGGTTTTCGAAACGCCGTACGCAAAACCATGCGCCGCGATCGCCTGGTGTACCCGTTCGCGCGGCGCGCCCGCTCGAAAGGCGCCGAACGGCCTGCCGCGAAGACTCGGATCGGGCGAAGGATCGGGCTCCAGCTCGACATCGAGGCACGCCCACCACCCTTTCGGCCGAAGGCGGGACGGCGCAACGGATGCGAGTGCGCGCGCGGCGTCGTCGATGTGGCGCCCGAAGGCGCCTTCCGGGACGTAACTCTCGAGCGAGAAACCGAGCCCCGACGAGGCGAGGAGCGGCTCGGCCAGGGGAAACACGCCGCCGCGTTCCCGCGGAAGCGCGATCGCTCCGAACGGAGACTGCGCCCCCTGTGCGAATGTCTCGGTGGTGACGGCGACGCCGCACTTGAATCCGGCCGCCGCGATGAGATCGTTCAAGCGGTAGAAATTCTCCATCTCGCGGACGCAGCCGCTCCAGAAAACGAGCGACGCGAGGATGTCGCCCCTGGCGGCGTGTTCCTCGAGCACTTCGTCGCGCGCGTACGAATCAATGTAATCGAAGAGATCGAACGGAGGCTCCTGCCACTTCGCCGCCCGCGAGGCCGCCGGAAAGGGCGGCCGTCCCGGATCCACAAGCTGCCAGCACCCGCCGGCGCGCGAAAGCTCGAGGGCGTCCTCGTCGTTGAACATGCGCCCGTACACGACGCGGTTGGAAGCGAGCGCCGGAAGAACGGCGCTGGTGATGAGCGGTTTCAGCGGCTCCCCGTAGAGCGCGAGCCGCCGCGTCTTGAGGAGGTACGGAAGAAAGTGCGCGGCCGCCACGGGATCGCCGAGGAAATAGCCCTTGCACCAGCCGCTCAAGCGCTCCGAAAGGATCTTCGACAAAGCCGCAAGGTCGCCCGAGGGATAATCCGTGTTCACACATGCAATGTCGAAACCCCTCGATTGCAGATCGCCGGCCTCTCCCTGCGTACAGAGAAGCGCCGCGATCGATTGGATGCCCGCGTTCGTTGCGTCCGCGGCATCGAGGAGCGCGTTGGCGCGGACCGCCAGCGCCCGTTCGGCGTGTATGACCGGGAAGAGATACGCTTCTTCTCCTCCGGCGCCGCCGAGCAGAATCAATTTCCTGGAGACTTCCGCGCCGAGGAGGCGCGCCGCCTGAGCGTACATCTGAAAGAGATTGCCGCCGCACGCGATAACCGGAATCTTAAGATCTTCGATAACGGGATCGAAGCAGCTTTCGCCCAGGCGGACGGCATGGCATTCGTAGGTAGCGAGCAGTCGGTAGAACGCCTCCATGTGCGCGTGTCCCGACATCGTGCTCCCGAATGCCCTCCCGCGTTCGGCGCGGGCGATCGGCCCTCCGCCGAAGTGGTCTCCCGTGCGAAATGCGTCGTAGTACACGTCGAACGACCAGCCGGCGTCCTCCGCCATCCAGGCAAGGGTGGCGCAGACCGCATTCTTCTGCGGATTGGAGAAGGAGCTTAACAAGAGGAGTAGTTTGTCCATGATATGTGCTCGCGGGTCCTGTCGCCGATTACCCCGCCCGTGCTCGTTTTGCGGGAAGGACGGGCAGTTTCCTCACCTGCGCCCGCTCCGCTCGGCTTCCCGCCTTCGGCGGGCGATCCTCGCTCGCTCCGCGCAAAGGTTCGTCAACTACCCGTCCTTCCCACTACAAGATCTCTCTATACAGGGCGATAAAATCCCGCGCCATGCGCTCGCGCGAGAAGCGCTCGCGCGCCGTGCGCTCGTTCGTTGCGCCGATGATTGTACACCGTTCGGTATCGCTTAGCAAATCGAGTATCGCCGCGGCGAGCGAACGAGCGTCGCCCGGCGGCACCAACCTGCCGTTCGCCGGGTCGCCGATCACTTCCGAGGCTCCGCCCGACGTCGTGCCGATCACGGGAGCGCCGCACGCCATCGCCTCGAGCAGCGTGTTGGCGAGGTTCTCGTAGAGCGACGGCGCCGCGAACACCGCCGCGATGGAGTAGAGCGCCGGCAGAGCCGCATACGGCTGGCGATCGAGGAGCGTGACGTGCTCTTCGAGGCCCAGCGATGCTATCCGCCGCGCGAGGTGCTGTTTCATCGAGCCGCCCTCGGGCGACGTCTCGGTGTCGCCCCCCGCGCACACCAGTCTGCAGTCGGATTGGCGCTTCCGCACTTCCGCAAAGGCCTCGACGAGATCGTGAACGCCTTTGCGGTATTCATACCGGCCCGTGAAGAGCACGACGTGCTCGCCGTCCGGGGCAAGCGATCGCCTGAGCTCGATGGTCTCGCGTTCCGGCCGCCTGGAGAAGTGGCCGAGATCGATGCCCGTGGGGATGACTCGCACGATTCCCTTCGGATGGATCTCCCGCCGCACGATGCCGGCCAGATCCCGGCTCGGAGACGCGATCGCCGTCGCCTCCCGGATCGGCTTCTGTTCGAGCATGCGGACGAATCCGCCGGCAATGCGTTCGTGCAGGCTCCCGGATCGATGCGGCAACGCGCGCGGCGAGCGGTTGAGCCTGTTCACCAGGTAGAGCGGCGTCGCCAGCCTCACGACGCAGGGAACCGCGTGAGAACGTCCGACGAAGGAGAATCCCTCCGCCCGGTAATCGGAGAATTGAACGACGTCGATCCCTTCGCCGCGGATGATCTCGCGGCATGCCCTGGCCGCGGCCCTGCTGCGAAGGAAGCAATCGAGCGGAAGATAGTACGGGTGAAAACGCCACCACCAGCCCGGCTCGCGGCGGATTCGTTTCTCCTCCAGCGGGATGCGGATAACCGGCACGCCGTCGCCGCTCTCCTCGGTGAGGTAGCTGCGGTATCCGGACGGCTCGCCCGATCGGTATGACGACAGCACGTGCGGCCGCACCCCAAGGGAGGCGAGTCCGCGGGCGAGGTTTTGCGCGGCGTTGCCGAGCCCTCCCGGCGATTCCGGCGGATACTCGGAAGAAACGATCAGCACGTTCATGCGTTCGGCTTCCTGCAAAAAGCCAGATGCCACTTGGGGCAGTACGACGGCCCCAGTTCCATGAAATCGACGATGGCGAATCCCGCTCCCGCGAGACAGCCGGTGAACTCGTCCTTGTTCAAATGCACGATGGCATTCGTCCAATCCGGCAGGACGCCGCCGTGGAGAAATGTCCTGAGAAACCTGATCGGGCGCCGTTTCCAATTCACATAGCCGGGGAACGCGAACATCCAGAACGGAGAGCTGTTGGAGTTGTCGACGATCGCCGTTCCTCCCGGCCTCAAGAGGTCGAAGATTGCGCCGGCCAGGCGGTCGGGCGAGGAAACGTGCGGTAGGAGATCGATCGCGAGGAGAACGTCGAACGATTCGCGCCGGAACGGAGGAAATTCGGCGTCGCAGCAGACCGCCGTCAGACTGCCGCGCTCCGCCCGGTTCTCCGTGTTCGAAGCGCGCGCATGGCCCGCCTCGAGCGCCTCCTCGATCATCTGCAGCGAGAGGTCCGCCAGGCAGACGCGATTGTTCGCCGCAAGCGGGATGGAGTACCTGCCCCTTCCTCCGCCGAGGTCGAGAATGTCGCGCCCGCCTTCACTCGCGCGTTCGAGAATCAGCCGCCGTTTCTCATCGTATAGGCGCGCGAACGGGAACGACGCGCTCTCGGGCGAGAAGAACCTGGAGTATTCGCCGCTCGCATAAATGTCTTTTTTTCCCATACAACCCGCCGTTCGAGCCGGTCACGCGCGCCTCTTCGACTGCACGATCTCATTCAGCGCGTACTGCGCCATCGCGCCGAGGTAAAAGACGACCGCCAGTTCTTCGAACGCTTCCTCGATGAAATAGAAGTCGATGAAGCCGTCGGAAATGGTCGCAAGAAAGTGGATCGCAACGCCTGTCAGGAGCAGCGTGCGGGCGGGTTTGCACTCGAGGAGATACCTGCGGAACCAAACCATGACGCCGAGCGCTCCGATAAAATAGAGAATGATCATCAGATCATCGGGATGGCTGGTAATGCCGATCCGGCTGAAGAACGGAATATTGTCTCCGATGAATTCATGAAGGCTCACATATTCGTCGAGAACGAGAAAGAAAAATCCGAGAGAAAAGAGGAGCCACATAGTGCGCCGCGAGGATCCCTGTTCTTCATTCGCGCTGATGAGTTTGAGGCGGTGGAGGCTGTGCATGACATACGAAATCGAGCCCGCGATTGCGAAGTAGATGCACGTCAGGAAGTCGGCGAGCCGCATTTCGTCCGTCTGAATAACGGCTGTAAAGCCCAGGATCTTGACCTTGGTTTTGTATTGGGTGATCGATTCGAGGAAGATCATCTGTTCGCGGAAATACTGGCTGGCGGCGAAGAGCACTATGCCGCAGAGGGCGAGCGCGAGGGTGAGGACGGTCAGTTTCCCCGGTTCCGGCAGAGTGCTCCAGCGGCGGGCGAGAGTGCGGCCCAGCGTACCGCCCCACACGAGGAGGACGATGCCAAAAAAACCCGCGGTCAACCTGACTGCAAGCAAAAGGAACGCAAACCGGTCGGAGAACGTTTCCGATCTGAAGAACCAGTCGCCGGCGCGGTCCTGCGTCAGCGCGAGTCCGGTTGCGAGAGACAATGCCCCGATGACCCTCAACACGATCGGCAATTTCCCGTCAATGACGAGCTTCACTGCAATTCCTCTCTGCAAGGAGGCTCTTCCTCCTGCCCTCGAGCCGGTGTTAAAACTCCAGACGAACGTCGCCCACGTCGACGAACTCCGCTTCTTTCATTTTCTTATGAAAGAACAAAACCTGTTCCACGTTCCCTGTAACCGTGCCGCTGCCGTGATACCGGAAGTCGTGCAGCGGAGCGTACTGCTCCACTCCTCGTGCGTCCGGATCTATCTCTTCGTGCTCCTCGAAATCGCCGATCATCACTCCCTTCGGGGGATTGTGAAACATCCTCTTCAGTGTAACGCCGATATCCCTGGTGAATGTGTTGAATTTGAAGGGAAAAACGATCGCGCGGATCGCGCGCTCCGAGGCGAGTTTGAGCGGGAGCTCATCCGGAACACGCTTGAGGGCGGACCGGATGGCCGCCCTGATGCCGGCGAGGCAGATCACGTGCGTATGCCCGTGCGTAAAATTGATGCCGAGTACGTGGTGCTCCGAGCATATATGGTGATCCTTGCAGAAGAGAACGCCCGAGCGGATGTTTTTTCCTTTCAGAAAGCCTTCCAGATAGGCTCGGGCGACCTTTTCATCGCCGTCGAGTATCAATTCATAGTAGTTTTCGGCCATCGCGCACCTCCCCGGCTCGTTAGGAGAAGAATATGACGGTAACGAGGACGAATGTCGGTATCAAAATCGGAATCGAATACTTCAGCATGTATCCGAAGAAGCTCGGCATGCGGACGCCGCTTTCTTCGGCGATGCTGCGGACCATGAAGTTCGGAGCGTTTCCGATATAAGTGTTCGCTCCCATGAATACCGCGCCGCACGCGATGCCCTTGAGGTAGAGCTCCTTCTCGGCGATCAGCATGTGCACCGCCCGGTGTTCCGGCATGCCCGCGAAGAATTCGCCCATGGCGCTGTTGAAGAATGTCAGATAGGTGGGTGCATTGTCGAGAAAACTCGAGAGGGAACCGGTAGCCCAGAAGTAATGGGTCGGAGTTCTCAACGATGCCATGAGCGGCGCAAGGGCGCCGCGATCGCCCGCCTTGAGGATTGCAAGCGCCGGTATGATCGTCATGAAGATACCAGCGAAGAGAATGGCGACTTCTTTTATGGGAAACCAGGTGAACTCGTTTTCTTTATAGACCGCCGCCCGGGTGGTTTTCAGGGAGAGCGCACCCATCAACAGTATCAGACCGTCGCGCAACAGGCTCTCGATCTTGATCGGCAGGCCGAGAAAGTCGACCTGCCCGGGATGCCACAATCCGCTGAGCAGCACCGCGCCGATGATGCCGGCCAGGAAAACGATATTATGGAGACCGTCGATCTTGAACGGGGCGGACTCGACTCTTTCGACCGTTTCCCTGCGGTAATAGTAGGTGTCGAGGAGAAAGAAGAGCGACAGCAGCACGAGCGCAACGAGGCCCATTTCCCCGATGAGAGTGAATGTCCAGAAGAAGGGCACGCCGTGAAGAAAGCCGAGAAAGAGCGGCGGGTCGCCCAGGGGAGTCAGGGAGCCGCCGATGTTGCTGACGAGGAATATGAAGAAGATAATGATGTGCACCTTATGCCGGCGTCCGGCATTCGCGCGGAGCACCGGGCGAATGAGGAGCATCGAGGCGCCCGTAGTGCCGATCCACGAGGCCAGCACAGTGCCGATGAGCAAAAACACGGCGTTGAGCTTCGGCGTGCCTCTCAAGGTGCCTTTCACGTAAATGCCTCCCGATATGGTGAAGAGGCCCCAGAGCAATATGATGAAGGGGATGTAGTCGAGGAGGAAGATTTCCAGGATGTTGAACGCCGCCGCGCCCCGGTAAAGAAGCACGAACGGGACGGCGAACACGAGCGCCCAGAATGCGGCTACCTTCGGGAAATGCGAATGCCAGAACCGGGGGGCCAGCAGGGGAAACAGGGCGATCGAAAGCAGAATCCCCGCGAAGGGAATCGCCCACCAGAGCTGGAGTTCCTGTCCGATCATGTGCTCGTTCATACTATCGGCCGCCCCTTGGCCCGGCAGGCGCCTGCGCCGGGGTGCGTACGGACACAGATAGATACCATGAATGCAAGCGCTTTTCAAGCAATACTTTAGGCCGCAAGACCGCGGAGCCTGGCCGCCAATTGTTGACGGAACTCGGGATGGATCGTGTTTTTCCTGAGCAGCAGCTCGACATCGGTCCTGGACAGATCCGGCAAGTATTCCAGGGAAATGGCGGGAGGGGTCCTGGGATTGGCGAGCAGCGCCAGACGCGCCGTTTGGGTGGAGAAAAGTTGCTTATTCTTGCCGACGGCGCGCAGGACGTCCTGGTTGATGTTCTTCTTCGACGCGACGAGAGCGGCGCGGTCCCGGCTGTTGATGTAGGGGATCGTTTCTCTCGCGATCTTGAATCGCGGGTGGGCACAGAGCTCAAACCAGAAATGGCCGTCCTTCGCGAGCTTGCGGAGCACGACCGGAGGGATGCCGCCGAAATCGGGGGGAGCGGAGTCCACCGTCCCGGATTTCTGTTTTATGTTCTTGAAACAAGCGATGTGTTCGTCGAGAAGCGACGCCTTGATCTGATAGTATGCCTCCTTCGCCTCGATGTAGCCCAGGAGACGGAGCAGTTTCTCGAAGTAGCGGTCTTCGAGGAAGAAGTCGAGCTTCATGAATATCCGGACGATGCCGCGCGCGTACAGCACTTCCGAACGGGACGTGAGATGGTGCAATCGCCGATAGATCGCATCGAAGAAGATTTTTTTCGTGTTGTCGTCGCACACGCCGGAACCGACGAGCCGCTCGAGAAGACTCAGGATCGCCGCGCAAGGAACCATTTCCGGGGTCAGGCATTTCCAGAAACCGCCGATGTTCAGGTTTGTGGCTGCGTACCGGCGGATCCCCTGGTCCGGGTGCATCGTGAAGCACCTGAGAAATTTTTCTTTATCTTCGGGGGATGCATTGCCGAGGATCTTCACGATCCTCGCCCGGGATTCGGGAGTGCCGGTCGGCCAATCAAAATACTCTCCGACACGCGCGAATCCCGCCGCGGATGGAGTGCCGGGCGTCGACGCGAGGATATCCATGATCCGGGAACGCCGCCTCTGCCGCCAATAATCGTTGGCGACGATTATCTCGGGCCGCTTCCACAGGTTGTCGCGGAGCTCGGAGACGGCATCCTCCCGGGCGCTCGAATCATGGAGATAATGGGAGAACAGGTGCCTCAGAGGTCCGGTTAGATGTTCCGTCGCATCCTCCACGTCGAAGTCATCGCCCCGTTTGAGCGCCTGGACGGCCTCCCGAAGCCCTTCTTCGTCGAGGTGGCCTGCGGAATCGCCTATGAATGAATCCCACGGATTCGCTTCGATATGTTTTCTCCACTTGGTTTGAAGGTGCGCATATACAGCGCTCATAGGTTCGCCTGCAGTCTGTTCGAGCTCTGCATGAACCGAGTCCATATTCATATTCTCGGCCGGAATCATGCCTTGGTAGGCCAGTCTCGACGTTTCCATAAATTCGCCGTGAACCGCTTTCCAGTCGAGGTACACGTTCTCCATGTAAGGTATCACTGCGCTGAATTGCGCCCGGCTGTCGAGAGGCGCCGTGCCGATGTCATCGAGAAAGGTTCGAATCGAGGCCGCAAAATCCTCCGCGGCCTGTTTGAGCGGCAGGAGCCGGCAGCCGTATTCCCGCTCTTTCTCGAGCATCGAGACGATGGCCGTCCTCGACTCGTGAATTTTTTTGCTCCCGGCTGAAAGGTTTTCGTTCATGGGCAATCACCGCGATTACCTAATTCATTGAAATATAAAGAGGTTATTCTCACTCATGCCATTCATTGCATATTGCATGCCGCCGGCGCTTCGGGTTAGCGGGGCGATGTCATCGAAGCCGGGGAGATTATGCGCCGCTGGGGCGTCTATGGTATCCCATGCTCTTTCTTGTACTGAAGCCAGTTGATCTTCAGCTCGAGAAATTCCTCGAAGGTTTTTCTCAGGAGAAACGGGTTGGTGCTCTTCTCGCGGGCGATGGTCGAGGACGGTTGCAGGCCGTAGTCGTGGCCGGGGTAGACCTCTATGTCATCTTCCAGAGTGAGGATCTTCCTCTGAAAACTATCCCACTCTTTCTTCGCCTGCTCTCCGTAATCCGTTCCGCCGACTTTTCCGACGAAAAGGGTGTCGCCGGTGACGAGCTTATTCCGGACGAGGATGCAGATGGAGTCGTCGGTATGCCCCGGGGTGTGGATGAAACGGAGCGTGAGAGCTCCCAGGGGAAGCGTGTCGCCGTCCCGAACCGGCCGGAGTGGGCGAACGGGACTGGCGGGATGCGCGACACTGACGGCCTTGAATGTCTCCGCCGCTTCTTTCAAGCCCGCCGTGTGGTCGCTGTGCCCATGTGTCGCGACGCAGTAGAGTATCTCGAGTTGGTGTTTCTCAACGAGCGGGAGGTATCGCTCGCGCCCTGGCGGCGGGTCGAACAAAGCGCCCTTGCCGCCGTCCGCGTCTCCCGCGAGATAGGCGAAATTGCGGTCTCCGCCGGCAGGGATCTGGTAGAAGATCATGGGAGTATTCTACGAGCGGCGGCAGCCGGCTGGCAAGGCGCATTGATCGTGCGGGAAGGATCGATGGAGCTTGCGGCCGGAAAGCGCATGGGGATCGACGGCGACTCCGCAGCGTGCCGGCCGGATATGCTTGGTACTCGCGATTGACTTATCACGCAGGCCGCGAGGACCAGGAGCCGGAAACCCCCGTGCGCCTTCCGGCCGCCCTGCACGCAGCGGGCGAGCAAGGGCGGGGTAATCGGCGCCACCCCGCCCGCCCAGCAGCCATAATTGATCTTTTCCTTTGAAACCGGTATCATAAATGGCGGCTCCGCGTGCTCAATAAAATCCGCTTCGTCAAGGGGAGTTGAACGATGGTTCAAATAGACCTCTTCGACACGCAACTCAACGGCATCCTCCAAGCTGCCTCGTATGATGAATTCGCCGGGAAGCTCAGAGTCTACGACTGCCGCCGCTGCCGGCTCTGCCGGAGCAGGACAAAGATCGTCGTCGACCGGGGCAATCCCGTCGCGCCAATCCTGATCATCAGCGAGCGGCCGGGAGATAACGAGGACCTGCAAGGCAAAGCCTTCGTGGGCAGGGCGGGCGAACTGCTCGACAAGATGTTCTCCGCCATCTCGCTCGATTCGAACAAACACCTTCTCATCACCAACGTCGTTAAGTGCAAGCCTGAAACCGACAGGTCGCCCCTCAAGGACGAGATCGATGCGTGCGCCCCCTTTCTCGAGAAACAGATCGCGCTGGTGAAACCCCGTGTGATCA
>JACQXT010000223.1 GCA_016208665.1 Chitinivibrionia bacterium
GAAATCCGCGCCCACCGCGAGCGCGGCGTTCGAAATGAGGGTCCAGGGCGTCGTCGTCCACACGAGAAACGACTCGCCGCCGCCGGCCGCCTTGAATCTCACGAAGATCGACGGGTCCGACACATCCTTGTAGCCCTGGCTGACTTCGTGGCTGCTCAGGGACGTTCCGCACCGCGGACAGTAGGGAACGATCTTGTGACCCTCGTACAGGAGCCCGTTCTTCCAGAATTCCTTCAGCATCCACCACACCGACTCGATGTAATCGTTCGCGCAGGTTATATACGGATTCTCCATGTCGAGCCAGTAACCGATCCGCTGCGTGAATCTCTTCCACTCTTTTTCGTAGGTGAACACGGATTCGCGGCACCGCGCGTTGAACTCGCCGATGCCGATCGCTTCGATCTGCTCCTTGCTCGCAAGCCCAAGCTTGTTCTCCACTTCTATCTCGACCGGCAGGCCGTGCGTGTCCCAACCGCCTTTGCGGACGACGCGGAAGCCGCGCATCGTCTTGTAGCGGCACACGACGTCCTTGCACAGACGCGCCATGACGTGGTGGACGCCGGGGAGGCCGTTGGCGGTCGGCGGGCCTTCGTAGAACACGAAATCTCCCGCCCCCGAACGGGCTTCGACGCTCTTTTCGAAGGTTCGTTCCTTCTCCCAGAACTCGAGTATTCGCTCTTCCGCCGCGGGGACGTTCCCGGGCGAGGACACTTCATCGAATCGTTTCTGTTTCATGGCGGCTGCCGCGCCGAAGCGGCTATATCCTCCTGATGTATTCTTCGACCAGGACGCGGAGCGTTTTCTCCGCGCCGGCCGCGGTCCGTATGATCGCCTGGATGTCCGCCGGTTCGAGGCAGTCCGGAAAGCACAGGTCGGTGACGACCGCAAGCCCCAGCACCGTCATGCCGGCATGAACCGCGACGATCGTTTCCGGAACCATCGACATGCCGACGACGTCGGCGCCGATCCGCCGGAGAAACCGGTACTCGGCCGCGGTTTCGAGATTGGGCCCCGCGACGGCGGCCAGAACGGCCCGTCTGACCGTTACCCTTTTTTCGAGCGCGACGGCTTCGAAAAGCGCCCGGCGCTCCCTCGAGTACGGTTCGGACATGTCGGGGAATCGCGGCCCGAGGCGGTCGTCGTTCCACCCGATCAGCGGATTGTCTCCCATGAGATTGATATGGTCCGTGGTTACAATGATATCTCCCCGCTCGAGGTGCGGATTCATTCCCCCCACCGCATTCGAAATGATCAGCTCCCGCGTTCCCAGAGCCCGCATCACCCTGAGGGGAAACGTGATTTCCTGCATCGAATACCCTTCATAATAATGGAGCCTTCCCTGCATCGCAGCGACCGGCTTGCCGCCGAGTTCTCCCAGGATCATCGCGCCGGCGTGGCCGACGGTCGTCGAAGTGACGAAGTGGGGCACTTCTCCATAGGGGATCTCGGCTTCCGGGCGGATGAGGTCCGCGATGCCGCCCATGCCGGTGCCGAGGATGAGGGCCACCTGCGGCCTGATGCGGGTGCGCCCCCCGATGAATGCTTTCGCTTCTTCGATCTTTTCGTACAGACCTTTCAAAACATCCTCCTCACTCGGTCGAGCGTCTGGTCGAGAATGGCGTTGTCCGGGACCGGTTGCACATGTCTGGTCGAAAGGCGGTTATCTGGAGGATTCCAGGGGTATGGAGTGTATCAGATGTCGGCAAAGCTTAAAAGGCGATTCTTGCACTCGCCGGGGACTTCCATCTGTTTTTTTCTTGAATGCCGGCCGCGGGTGATGAGCACGGCCGCCTTCCGGATGCGCAATTCTCTTGCGATACAGGCGATGAGTTCTTCGTTTGCGGCTTCATCGACCGGCGGCGCAGTCACGGAAATCTTGAGCGAGCCGTCCGCAGTCCAGCCGGACACCGCGCTGCGGGACGCCCGGGGGGACAGGCGGACGTCGAATCGCAGCCGTCCCCCGGGGCGGTCTTCAAGTTTCTTCATGCTCTATCGTTGTCGCCCGAGGCGCCATAGAGGATGTCCCGTTTCAGACGTTCCAACGACCACTCCTCTCCGCCGTCGTGCGGTGCGTCGGGCGATGGGTCCTTCCGCGCCTGGGCAAACGCGGGGTTCGATCCCGCCGATTCCCGATCCGCGGACTGGTCCTTGCGGGCGGGGCCGAACGGCGTCTTTGCCGGGGCCGCCGGTGCGGCCTCGGGCTTGGCGGGTGCCGCGCTCATACTTTTTCCGGGAGCGGCCGCGTACATCTGTTTCTGTTTTGCAGCCAGTTTATCGAGAATATCATTAAGATCGGGTATGCCGTCCTTCTCGGCTTCCTCGGCCGGAGGCATCGGGAAGAGCGGTTCCGTATAGACTTCGCTCCGCGCGGCTTGGGATGCGGCGGGAGACGGCGAAGGATCATCGGAAAACGGCGCGAAATTCCGTTCGTCGGAAGCGCCGCGTCCGTCTCCGCGTTCGGGCCGGTACTCGCCCTCCTCGCCGGGCAGGTCTCCGAATTCCTCGGCGCCGGCGATTTCAACGGGATTGCTCTCCTGCGCCCCGCGCGCAAACGCGCCGGGAGGAAAACGGTTTTCGATCCCGCTCGAGCGCTCCTGCGCATCGCGCGGCGATGCGTCGGGAGGAACGGGGTTTTCCGCCCCGCTCGCCGGCGAATCGATTGCTTGCTCCTCGTCCATCAGGTCCCGCTCGGCGCTCTCGATGAATTTCAGGTGTGCCTCGGCCAGCAGCTTCATTCTCGTCAGGTAGTTTTCTTCCTGGCGCTTGAGCTCCCTGACTGCGTTCCTCAAAGTCATCTGGTCGCTCCTGATGTTGCGAAGGACCTTCTCCGCTTCGATGTGCGCTTCTTTTATGATCAATCCCGCCTCTCTGCGCGCGTTTTCCTTCGATTCCGCGTTCACACGCTCGGCGGTCATGAGAGTGTTGCACAAGGTTTTTTCCATGTTCCGGTATTCTTGAACCTTATCATCCAGTTCGAGCAGGCGCTCCTTCAAGGCTTTGCTGTCGTTCAGCACCGCTTCGTATTCATCGGCGACCGTGGTAAGAAACGCATAGACTTCTTCCGCATCCAGACCTCTCATTGCCCTCCGGAACTCCTGTTTTCGGATGTCCAGCGGTGTGATACGCATTATCTCCTCCTAACGTGAATTCTCATTCGTCATTGTTCGAATCGATCCCGCCCGAAGCTTATAATAATTTCGTAAGCCCGTAAAATAGCAATTATTAAGCCAACCTACCCGTCCCTTGCCCCGGCAAGGCGTAGTGACGTAACCTCCTATAATATAAAAAGTTATTTATCTGTCTGGCATGACGCCAAAGACTATGGCCCGGACCGATTGGCAACATTCCGGCCGTTTGTATCCGTCCCTGACCACCGCCCCTATCCCTGCATCCTCTCGCCGAGGAGCACCCTGCCCAGGCGGACGATCGTTGCGCCCTCCTCGACCGCCGCTTCGAAATCGTCGCTCATTCCCATACTGAGCTCCGGCAGGGGAACGGCAAGGGATCCCTCCAGCCGGCTTCTCAGCTCGAAGAGCATCTTAAAAGCTTTCCGCTGCAATGCGACGTCGCCGGTCAAGGGCCCCACGGTCATGAGTCCTTCGAATTTGAGATGCGGCAGCCGCGCGATTTCGCCCGCGGCATCCGGAGCCTCGGCAGGCGTGAATCCGTGTTTGGATGCCTCGCCGCTCGTATTGACTTCCATGAGCACCCGTGTGACCGCGTTGCGCTCCCCTCCCAAGCGGTCTAGCGCGCCGGCAAGCTTCACGCTGTCGAGCGAATGTATGAGCGAGAACCTCCCGATCGCCTTCGGCGCCTTGTTGCGCTGGAGGGTGCCGATGAGGTGCCAGCGGCACGGCAACGCGACGGCGGGCGCCTTCCCGAGAAACTCCTGGATGCGGTTTTCGCCGATATCGGAAATGCCCGCGCGTATCAACTCGGCGACCCGCTCCGGCCCCATGGTTTTCGTGACGCCGACGATCGTGACGCTCCCGCCTCCGCGTCCGGATCGAACGAGCGCGGCTTCGATCCTCTCGCGTACGCGCTGCGCGTTTTCGGCCACCCGGGGTTGTTCCATACTCCAACGTCCTCCCGCCGCGCGCCGAGCCCGGGCGCGGCTTGATTTATGCATGAAGCCGCGCAGGCCTCATGCCGAGAAAAAACTTGCACGATTTTCTTTCATTTGTCTAGTGTTCTCTCGAAGGAAACGGTGAGCGAAGGAAACAAGGAGGTTCGCCCATGTTTAGAAAATCACACCGGCAACCGATTGCTTTGACATCCCTGTTGAGTATCGCACTGCTCTTCTGGCTGGCCGGATGCAGCGGCGACTCGACGCCGTCGGACGGAGGAGAAAACGACACCACTCCTCCGGCGCTCGTAAGCGTAACGCCGCAGGATGCGCATCATATTTCGGTCGTCTTCGACGAGCCCCTCGACCGGACTTCGGCCGAATACCCGTCGAACTACGGCATTTACCATCAGTCGCTGCCGGATTATCCCGGCGCGGCCAGGAGCCCTCAGGCTTACGGGGATACGCTGTATGTCATGACGGCGGCGCTTCTCCTCGATGCCGAGACGGTGCAGCTTACCATCGAACCTCCCATGCAGGGAGGAGAACCGTACCAGATCGTCGTGCTGAACGTGAAGGATCTCCATGGAAA
>JACQXT010000041.1 GCA_016208665.1 Chitinivibrionia bacterium
CTGCACTCCATCCGGTTGTGCCCGTTTCCAACCATTCCGCCGTTCAGTACGACCACGCACCCCACCGGCACTTCCCCCTCGTCAAACGCTTCCCTGGCCTCCTTCAGCGCGAGGCCCATCCAGTAGCGGTCATCCGGCATGCGGGCTCTACCTCCGGGGGAGGCTCGATGCGAGCGCTTTCGCGACTTTCAGCGCCACATCTTCGAACGGAGGAGCCTTGAACATCTTTTCCCCCATGTCCTTGTACACATTGCCCGTCGCACCCGTCACCAGCTGGCGGTCGGTGGTCTCCGTGCGCATTCCTTCGAGGTAATCCTCGTCCGTCGCTTGAAAGAGGACCTCCCCCGAATTCACGTCGAGAACGGTTATGGTGGCTCCGACGTACGTCGACGGGGAGGCGTTTTCCTGATAGTCGACTTCGTCTTTCTGCCACTGATCGACGGTGCCGATCATGAACGCGTCACACTTCAAGACCTCGGCGAGTTTCGAGAAGAATTCCGCATCCGGTTTGCGGCTTTTCGGCCATTGCTTGAGAAACTCGTTCTCACGTTCCGTCAGCCCCTGCTTCTCCGCGGCGAATCCGACGGTGCTCGGACTGACGAACTTGTAGTCCTGCCTCGCGCCGAGCTGTTCAAAAAGCATCTTCTCGACCGTACGGGGGGCCATCTTGTCGGGGTCGTCGGTTTCGTGCACGGCGGACGTAAACGGGAAAACGGCTATCGTGGCGATCTTCCCTTCCTTCATCGCGGGAGCCGCCTTGACGGCGACCGGATGTTTCTTCTGACAGCCGCAGAGGCCGACGAGCAGCATCAACGCCGCCAGCACTATTGCATGCCTTTTCATACGCATCACCCTTTCATCGCGCTCCGCCGGAAGCGTACCGCCTCCCGAAGTAGTTGTCAACAACACGCTTTGAATTCAATGCGCCAAGCTTTCTTTTGACAGGGCGAAGCGGCGCCCGGTACACTTGAGGCCATGGAGGAAACGCGCACGCGCACCGACGGATCCGCGAGGCTGCTTCTGCTCGGAGACGCCCGGCAGATCCACCTCATTCGCTGGGCAACCTATTTCAACGACGCCGGCTACGGAGTTCTCACCGCCAGCCTCGAACGGAACGACCGCTTCAAGGGAGCGATTGCGGCGCTGTCCGCTCCCTCATTCCTGCCCGATTTTCTTCGCTACCCGCTCTGCGCCGGATCCGTGAGGACGATCATCGACGAGTTCAAACCGGACATCATCAACGCGCATTTTCTCCCGAATTACGGCATGATCGCCTCGATGATCAACAGGGCTCCGTGGGTCTTGAGCGCCTGGGGCAGCGATGTCATGCTCGTGCCCGACAAGAGCCCGTTTCACCGCTGGAGAACCCGGTACGTCCTCGGCCGGGCGTCGTTCATCACCTCGGACGCCGAGGTCATGAGCGCCCGGCTGGTCGAGTTCGGATGCGATCCCGCGCGCATTCTGACCGTCCCGTTCGGGGTCGATCTCGGGCTGTTCCATCCGGAACGCGCCTCGGCGCCCGCAGGGGGCCCGCGGCTTCTCAGCAACAGGAAACTCGAGCCGGTCTATAATATCGCAACGATCATCGATGCGTTCGCCCGCGTGCGTCACGCGCTCCCGGAAGCGTCCCTGACGGTAGTGGGAAGCGGGTCGGCGAAGAAGAGCCTGCTCCAATCGGCGCAGGCAAGCCCCGCACGCGGCGCAATCGAGTTTCGCGGCGAGGTCGCCCATGACGAGGTGCCCGCCCTGCTCAGGGGGCACGACATCTATCTGTCCATGTCTCGTTCCGACACGACGTCCGTGTCGCTTCTCGAGGCGATGGCGTGCGGGACGTTCCCCATTGTCGGCGATATTCCCGCAAACAGAGAATGGATCGAGGATGGGGAAAACGGCCGCCTGGTGCCCGTGGATGACCCGCAGGCGCTCGCCGCCGCCGTCGAGCGCGCATGGGCGGACCGCAGCGCGATCGAGAAGGCGCGCTCGCGCAATCTCGCCATCATCAAGGAACGCGCGAACTGGTCCGACAACATGGCTCTGGTGGACGAGCTCTTCAAGAAGGCGATCGGTGAGATACGATAGCGTTGAGGAGCATGAAGCGCGCTCAGCGGGACTAATCTATGAAGCGACCCCGGGCAGTGTCGCTCCGCTGCTTTCTCTCATGAGGAGGTAGTTCCAGTATTCATCCACTTCTCTCTGGATCGTTTCGATGTCCGCATCCTTAAGATGCGCAAACCTGCCCTGAAGCGATAAATATTCCCTCAGCGGCTTTACCTCGAAATCCTTATCGAGCGTGTACTTCGTACCGTGCTCGATTTCAAGCATCGGGAACAACTTCGTCTCGACGGCCAGGCGGCCGAGTTTGACTCCGTGCTCGGGGAGACTCTTCCATCCGGTCGGACAGGGGGCGAAGATGTGGATGAACTTCGTTCCTTTATAGGTCTTGGCCTTCCGGAATTTCCGGATGATATCGTCGGGATACGAAACGCAGGCCGTCGCCACGTAGGGTATGCGGTGAGCCGCGATGATTTCCAGAATCCGCTTCTTCGGGCGTTCCTTCTGGTGCGGGATGGGCGTCGTCGTCGTCCTTCATTATCATAGCAGGCATAGATGATGTCTTCGTTGCGCTCAGCCGCGCCGCTCAGCGCCTGGAGTCCGATATCGAACGTCCCTCCGTCGCCGGCCCAGGCCACGACGGACGTTTCATGATCGCCCCTCATTTCCAATCCGGCTTTCACGCCGCTTGCCGTGCTCGCCGCGGTCTCGAAGGCGGTATGGAGAATGGGCACCTTCAGCGAGGAATGGGGAAAAGGCCCGTCGATGACCGACCAGCAGCATGCGGGCATGACCAGGATCGTCTTCGGCCCCAACGCCTTGAGCACAAAACGCATCGCCTGGGTCGCGCCGCATCCCTGGCATGCGAGATGCCCGGAGGTCATCATCTCATCTTCGGGCAGAATGTAGTCGCTCATCTTTTACTCCGATCCAATAGGCTTCCTCCCCGGGCTCGTCCAGCGCATCGGCCCGCTCGACGATCTCGGCGATGGTCTCGGGCGTCACGTCCCTGCCGCCGATCCCGGCAATGAATCCGAACACCGGGGTGCGGGCTCCCGTATTCCACAGGGCGGCCCTGATTTCCTGCGTGAAGATGCCGCCGATGCTGAATCCGATATTCCTGTCGATCACGACGATCTTTTTCGCGCCCGCGAGCGCCGCTCTCACTTCCTCGATCGGAAAGGGACGGAACAGCCTCATCTTGACCAATCCGATGCTGCGGCCTTTGTCGCGCATCATGTCGACGGTGTACCGGGCGGTGCTCGTAAGGGTGCCCGACGTTACGAGCACCATGTCCGCGCCGTCGGAGTGATACCGCTCAACGGCTCCGTATGCCCTGCCGAACATGCGCTCGAATTCCTCGTGGGCCTTCCGCACGACATCGAGCGCGCGAACATTCGCTTCGTAAATCTTGTAGCGGAGTTCAAAATAGTTGTCGGGGCCCGTGAGATTCCCGAACGCGTGCGGAAGCGCGGGATTCAGGTAGAGATCGGGCCGATACGGCGGCAGGTACCGCGCCCCGTCTTCGGGAGAGACGACGTCGACGATTTCGCACGTATGCGAGAGGAAGAACGCATCGAGTATGACCATGGACGGAAGCATCACTTCTTCGCTGACTCTGAACGCATGCAGCACGGTGTCGTGCACTTCCTGGTTGCTCTCGCAGTAGAACTGGAGCATGCCGGTATCCCGCTGGGAAAGCGAATCGTTCTGGTCCGTCCAGATGTTCCACGGAGGCCCGACCGACCGGTTGACGTTCGCCAGCACGATCGGAAGCCGCGCCCCCACCGCCCAGTGCAACATCTCGTGCATGAGAAGAAGCCCCTGAGAGGACGTCGCCGTAAACGACCGCGCACCGGCTCCGCTCGAACCCACCACGGCGGCCATGGCCGAGTGCTCCGACTCGACTTTGATGAACTTCGCGTTGAGTTCGCCGCTCGCGCACATCTCCGAGAGCTTCTCGACGATTTGCGTCTGCGGCGTGATCGGATAGGCTGCGATGACCTGCACGTTCGCGGCCTTGGCGCCGTACGAAACCGCATGGTTGCCTTCGAGAACCTTTTTCATTTCCCTTCCTTCTCGGTGGAGAGAGAGGCGCGGGGGAATTCTTCGACACAGATGAGACAGCCCTTGCAGTGGTCATAATTGATAGAGTAGACGCCGTTCTCTCTCGAAATCGCCACGTCGGGGCAGAACACCCAGCAGTTGTCGCAGGCGTTGCATACGCCGCAGCTGAAACACCGGCCGAGCTCTTCGCGAAGCCTCGCTTCGCTCAATCCCCTGTTTACTTCGTCGAACGACCGCCGCGCCTCGCCGTTGCGCGGCATCTTGGCGCGCATGCGATGAATGAAATATGCGGTATTGAGATCGGCGATCGACACGACCTTCTTCTGCTCGCCCGGCTTGAATACGCCTCCGGTCAGCTCCGCATGGATGAGATCCGCGGCGGACCGCCCTCTCGCGACTGCGTCGACGACCGTCGCCGCCCCCGTTACGATGTCGCCGCCGGCGTAGAACCGTTTGTTGGACGTCCGTCCGAAATCATCAGCGACGATGAGGCCGTACTTCACGTCGACCAGCGGCTCGAATATCTTCGTGTCGGGCAGTTCGCCCGCCGCGACCAGCATGGTATCGGCTTTGACGGTGAACACCGCTCCGGGTTTCGGCACCGGTTTTCTCCGGCCGCTTTCGTCCGGTTCCCCGAGTTCCATTTCCTGGCACTTGATTTCGCGGAGCCTGCCGCGCTGCTTGACGATTTCAGCCGGAGCCGCCAGGAATCTGAACTGCACGCCTTCCTCCTTGGCCTCCCGCACCTCGTCCCGGATAGCCGGCATCTCGTTCTCGGTCCGCCGGTAGAGCACCGTGACTTCGGAACCCGCCCGGAGGGCGCACCTGGCGACATCCATGGCCGTGTTTCCGCCGCCGATTACGACCACCTTCTTCCCGATCTCCATCCCGGCGCCGTCGTTTACGGAGGCCAGGTATTCGAGACCGGGCATCACGCCTTCCGCGTCCTCTCCCGCTATGTCGAGCGTGCGGCTCCGCTGCAGGCCGAGACCGAGGAAATAAGCCGCATAGCCGCCAAGCTGCTCGATCGCCAGGCCGCTCCCGATCGCAGCGCCCGTCCTCGCTTCGATGCCGAGACCCAGCAGCCGCTCCAATTCGGCATCCAGGACGCGCTTCGGCAGGCGGTAGTCCGGAATCCCGTAACGAAGCACGCCTCCCAATTTGTCCCGTTTTTCGAAGATCGTGACGCGGTAACCCCTTTTCGCGAGGAAGTACGCGCAGGTAAGCCCGCTCGGTCCTCCGCCGATGACCGCGACCGCGTGCGGTTGTCTTGCGGCGGGGGCGTCTTCTCCGAGCCTGTTCTCGATTGCGAAATCCCCGAGAAACCGTTCGATGGCGGGAATGAAGAGCGCTTCGTCGTAATCCTTGCGCGCGCAGTTGCTCATGCACGGGTGGTAGCACACCCGTCCGCAGATTGCGGGGAATGGATTCCGTTGCCAGATCAAGCGGACCGCTTCTTCGTATCTGCCCTGCTTGGCGAGCGCGATGTATCCCTGGATATCTTCTCCCGCCGTGCAGCCGGCGATGCAAGGAGAAGTCTTATTGTCGTAATACGGGCGGACGTTGCGCCAGCTCCCGCTCTTGTTCCAAAGCATATCGCCTTCGGAAACCGCGGCGAGGGGCATGTCGCGCTGATCCTTGAATATTTTCTTGTTCTCGCTCATTGCGATCCTCGAATCGCCTCGAATACCCGCGTGCTGTTGTATGCATCGATCGCAGCCTGCTTGTTTCCTTCGGGGTTGACCGGCACGGCCTCCAGAACGGCTTTGACGACGGAGTCGAGGCCGACCAGACCGGTGCTGCGGGCGAACGCTCCAAGAATAGCAGTGTTCACGATCGGAGTGGACCTGCTCCCCAATCTGTGTTTCCATGCGATCGTGTTGGCGTCGACGGCAGCGACGCGG
>JACQXT010000224.1 GCA_016208665.1 Chitinivibrionia bacterium
TCATCCTCGACATGCTGGCCGGGGGATCCACGATGGAGGAAGTCCTCGAAAACTATGATCACCTGACCCGGGAGGACGTTCTCGCCTGCATCGCCTACGGGGCCGAGATGTCCCGGGAACGTTACGTGGAGATACCTCTCAAGGCGAGCGCATGAAACTGAAGCTCGACGAGAATCTCGGGCGCGCCGAGGCCAACCTCTTCGCCGCGGCCGGTCTCGACACCGCAACGATCACAAGCCAGCGGATGTCAGGAGCCCCGGATGAAGCGGTGATCGCCTGCTGTCGGGATGAACGACGCTGCCTCGTTACGATGGATACCGAGTTCGGCAACCCCATTCTCTATCATCCTTGGGAGTATGCCGGGATAGCCCTCCTCAGGTTGCCCCACCGGCCATCGCATGCATCTGTCCTCGATGCCTGCCGCACGTTGATCGAGGGTCTCAAGGGTGGGGAAATCGACGGCAAGCTCTGGGTGGTGCAGATCGGCAAGATTCGTGTGTATCAACCGGACCGACCCGAGGAGGATATCTGAAGATGGCCAAGCTGCCGTGGAAGGCCTGGCACGAAGTGGTGAAACTCCGGGACGATCTTCGTTCCGGCGAACTGCCGCTGCACATGTTCGCGGCGGACCTGTACGAAGTCATGATGCAGCGGGGAAAGCGGCCCGTCTACGAGAAGCCGGAACAATTCTTCGCGCTGACATTCCCCACCTACAACCTCCGGCAGCTCGTCCGCGATGTCCTTCTGCGGCTGGCGGGCAAGAATGACAAGGCCGTCCGGCAGCTTGAACTAACCTATGGCGGTGGCAAGACCCACACGCTGATAACCCTGCGGCACCTGGTCCATGATCCTGAGAAGTTGCCGAAGCTGCCAGCGGTGAGCGAGTTTATCGAGTCTGTTGGGCAGAAGCCGCCCCGGTGCCGCGTTGCCAGCCTCTGTTTCGACAAACTGGACGTGGAGAAGGGCGTCGAGGTTGCCGCGCCCGACGGGAAAGTCCGCATGCTCGTCCAGCCATGGAGCGTTCTCGCGTACCAGATCGCCGGGGATGCGGGTCTTAGTCTCCTGCATGCCAAGGGCAAGGCGGAGGAACGTGATTCGGCGCCGGCGGAGAACCTTCTCACCGAGCTGCTTGAGATCCCGTTGAAGGAAGGGCTGGGAACGCTTGTCCTGATCGACGAGGTCCTCCTCTACGCACGGGAGAAAGTCGGGCGGGATGAGGCGCGGCTCAATAGCCTTGCCAATTTCTTCCAGTACCTGACCCAGGCCGCAACGAAAGCGGACCGATGCTGCGTCGTTGCTTCTCTTCTTACCAGCGAACCGACCACGGAAGATAATCTTGGAAGGGAAATTAAGGGCCGGCTCTATGACATCTTTCAGCGGCAAAGAGAGGCGGCCGTCGAACCGGTCATGAAGGAGGATGTCGCAGAGGTTCTTCGGCGGCGGTTCTTCACCCCGGAATCTCTCAAGGACCGCGAATCCTTCCGGCAGCATGTCGTCGCGGCGCTCAAGGGCATCGTGGCGGTTGACGAGCAGACTGCGAAGAAGGGGGCTGAGGCGGAGGAGCGGTTCCTCAAGAGCTTTCCTTTCGATCCCGGCCTCACTGAAGTGCTCTACTCCAAGTGGACCCAGCTGGATCGTTTCCAACGCACCCGTGGGGTGCTGCGCACGTTCGCCTTGGCCTTGCGCGAGGCAGAGAAGTGGGACACGAGCCCGCTTGTCGGCCCGGCGGTCTTCCTTCCTGCGCCTGAAAAGGAGGGTTTGTCCGAATCCCTGCGGGAACTCGTCATCGTTGCGGACACCGAGGAATCGGAAGGCAAGCGTCAGGCATGGACCGGCATCCTCGACGGTGAGTTTTCAAGGGCGAGGCAGATCCAGACCGAATCTGTCGGTCTGAAGAATCGGGAAGTGGAGCAGGCCGTGGTCGCATCTTTCCTTCATTCTCAGCCGATCGGACAGAATACGAAGACCAGGGACCTGGTCGTTCTGCTGGGTGCGACCCGGCCCGACAAGATCGAACTGGAGAAGGGGCTCGGACGATGGGCCCAGACCAGCTACTGGCTTGATGACCTCTACACCACGGCGGCCGATAGCCAGCTGCCGGGGACCTGGCGGCTGGGTAACAGGCCAAACCTCAACCAGATGCACGCGGCGGCCGCGAGGGACATCCCGGACGACACTGTTGGCGCACGGCTTCTGGATGACATCGGCAAGACCAAGGCACTTTCCATGGGGGCTTCGGCTGCGGGGGTGCGGGTGCACACCCTGCCGGCCCGCCCCAAGGATGTCGAGGACGATGGTGCTTTCCATTTTGCCGTCCTCGGGCCGGGCGCTGCTTCAGAATCTGGCAAGCCGAGCGCAGAAGCCAGGAGGTTCCTTGACGAAACGACGGCTGCCGACAAGCCCCGCGTGTATCGCAACGCCGTCCTTCTCCTCGTGCCTTCAAAGGACGGTATGGAACTGGCCATGGCGCGTGTGCGGGATTATCTGGCGTGGGAAGTGGTCCTGGATGACATCAAGAAACAGCAAGCGGACGGGAACGTCGATCCCGCCAGGGCGCAAACTCTTCGGATCGCGATCGACAAGGCGAAGGGGAGAGTCCCCGAATCCATAAAGCAAGCGTATTGCATTGTGGTGACCGTTTCCGAGAAGGATGAGGCCCAGGCCTTCAAGATTGCGGTCACTGACGACCCGCACTTCAATATCATAAAAGACGACCGACGCTCCCGCGTCCAGGAGACCGCGATCACGGCCGAGGCGATCCTGCCGGGCGGACCATACAGTCTCTGGAAGCCCGGCGACACCTTCCGCCGCGTCAAGGACTTGGCCGGTGCTTTCGCGCAACTCCCGCACCTGCCGAAGATGCTTAAAGCCAGCGCGATTCTCGACACCCTGGCTGATGGCTGTGAGAAGGGAACTTTCGCCCTGAAGCTCACCAGACCGGACGGCAGTTCACGTACCTGGTGGATGACCCGGCCGGATGATGCCGCACTCGAGGACTCAGCGCTTGAGCTCGTACTGCCAGAAGCGGCCGAGCTCTCCGACCTGCCGGCGACGCTTCTTGTACCGCAGAAGCTGCCGGGTTTGTGGGCTGAATCCGAGATTGCTTTGAAAGCGCTTTCAAAGTACTTCGACGGATCCACCATCACTCAGGTCCAGAAGGAGGGGTATCAGGAGCCGATGCACGTCCCGAAGGCTGGCCAGTCCGTCATTGATGAGGCAGTGGGCAGGGCAGTTGAGGACGGCAACCTCTGGCTGATCTCAGGACCGGCGAGTCTTCTTGGCGAAAAGATCCCAGCCGGTATCCTGAACCCGACGGCTACAATCAATTCTCCACCGGCAGCGATCTCGGCAGCAGAACTGTTGCCGGAAAATATCCCGGATGCGTGGAAAGACGAGATGGCATCAGCGCTCTCGGTGGCATCCGTGCTTTCGTTCAAGGCTGGCAAGGTACTTCCGTGGAAGACGACCCGTGATGCGATCAGCTCCGCTCTTCAGGCGCGCTTCATTGAACTGGTGGAGGGATCGGCAGTCTGGCCGTGTGATTTTGCGTCGGCTGTGAATATCCGGCTGCGGGTTCCCAAGGGTGCTCCTCCCCCGCCGCCACCGACTCCGCGTGGGGTGCTCGTGGCATCTGCGGACTTGGAGCCGGCACAAATCCAGGAACTCGGTGATATCGTCCCGAAGCTGCTCCAGATTAAGAACAAGGCGAACGTCCCACTGCGCTTCCATGTCAGGATCGAGATGGGCGATGCGAAAACTGCTCCCCCGTCGGAGTCAGCAAAGCAGGTCAACGAATTGCTAGGGCGCGTGAGGGAAGGATTTAAGTTCAAGCAGCCGCAGGGAGATTAGTATGACCAGGAAGAGTACGGCATGCGTCTAGAAGAAATTTCCATTTCGAACTTCAAAGGCTTGAGAGAAGCCACATTTGAGCCTACGCGGTTCTCGTGTTTGATCGGCGAGAACAATGCTGGTAAATCAACCGTACTCCAGGCAATCGTCTATGCACTTAACCGACCTCCACAGTTGCCGCGCTCAGTTTTTTATAGCGAAGAGGACCCGGTCGTCTTCAAGCTTACATTCAGCGGCGTTACGGCGACCCATCTTCAAAGACTAGCTGAGGAACATCGCACGAAAATTGAACCGCTTGTGGTCGATAGTGCTCTGACCCTGGTCGTTCGATATCAGCTGGGCGAAAAGATCGAGGTCAAGATGCTCCGCAGGGTTCCGACGGATGTCCGGTACCAGGATGCATCAATCGACGATCTTCTCAAGGGCAAGAAGGTAAACGCCGTCAGAACAGCAGTGGCGGACTTCTTCCCCGAGTTTGCAGAGAATCTTCCGGCCGACCTGAACATCACCGCGGCCAAAGCCTACCTGAGGAGCAAAATCGCCAATCTGCCACTTACCGCTTTCGAGTTCTCCGAAGGGCCTTTGCCATCCGGGATCTCCTCGTCCATCGCCGCACTTCTGCCAGAGCCAATTTACATTCCGGCGGTAAAGAACCTGAGCGATGATATAAAAACAAGCCAATCGACGAGTTTCGGGAGACTCCTCGGACTGTTGCTTGAAGACATGACGCCTGACTTGGCGACCGTAAATGCATCGCTGAGGATGCTGGATGCACTATTGAATCGGGTGGTCGAAGAGGGCATTGAAGTAGACAACCGACACGAGAAGGTCAAGGGCCTTGAGAGTCTCGTTGAAAAACTTCTCAGTGAGAACTTTCCCAAAGTGCGGGTCGAGTTGCGAATTCCGCCACCAGAACTACGAGCGATCCTCAATACGGCGCAGATATTCGTGGATGACGGCTCGAAGGATCTGATCGAGAACAAGGGGGACGGGATCAAACGATCGCTAACCTTCACTCTACTGCGAGCTTACGTGCACCATCTTAGTGAAAAGGCAAAGGCGGCGGACCCCAGTTGTGCTGCTGAACGCCCGCTACTTTTCCTTTTCGAAGAGCCGGAGCTCTATTTGCACCCGCGGTCTCAACGCGTTCTGTTCGATACCCTGGCTAGGATCGCGAGCACCCATCAAGTCGTCGTCACGACGCACTCACCTCTCTTTTTTGCCCCTGGGGTTACGGCCGGATTTGTTCGCGTTGCGAAGCGCGATGCCGTGCCAAAGCCAATCGGCGAACTGCATCCTGTGAATTTCGATCTGGACACGACAAAGGCGGAGGTGTTCCGTCTTGCGCGATTCGAAAATGCCGATGCTGGATTCTTCAGCGGACGTGTGGTTTTATTCGAAGGCGAGTCCGACGATTCGTTCTTTAGGCATGTTTCGAAGCTCCTAAATGACGAATGGGACTTTGAGCAGAAGAATATTTCACTCGTCAGGGTTTCTGGAAAGGGCAACATCGCAACGTTCCGGCAGTTCTTCGGCGCCTTTGGAATTGACGTGAAAGTGGTCGCAGACCTTGATGCGCTGTTCGATGGATTCCAACACCTCGGCGGGAGTGATGCCGCAAATGCTCTTCGCGCAGCCGCGATTCAGACGATTGACCAGCGAATCACCGCGACCGGAATCGCTGCAGAGCCGAGCCGACGACAGATCAAGAACAAGGTTAATCAGGAAAGCTGGCGCGCGAGGTACGAGGCAGCCAAACAAGCGCTTCGAGCCCTCCATCCTTCAAGTATCGTCAATACAGAAACACTCCAGCTGCTTGACCAACTATTCACCTGGGAAAATGACATTGCTCGGGTGCGCGCATGCCAGGAAGACATTGAGTCTGCGGTAGCACTCGTCCCTGTCGTAGATGCCCTTCGCGCTGAAGGTATCTGCGTGTTATGGAAGGGGGCCATTGAAGA
>JACQXT010000218.1 GCA_016208665.1 Chitinivibrionia bacterium
AAAAGGCCAAGCAGGAAGAAAAACCTCTCTTCGACGAGAGCAAACTCGAAGCGGATGCGGATTCTGATGAGGAGGAGGAGCAGGAGAAGCAATTGACGGAGGAATCGATTTTCGTACATACTGAGGAAGAGGAATCCGAAGAAGCGCAGGAGCAGGATGCGGATTCCTCGGATGGCGCGTCCGCGGACGATCCGGAGGAACAGGAACCGAAACCCGAGGGCGCCGGCGATACATTGTAAGCCGCGTCCGACGCATACAGAGCGCGGCTCGCAGGAGCGAGATGCGCGTCGGTGAATTGGGGGTGAAGGCGAGTTGGCTGGTTTGAGAATATACGAGCTTGCCAGAAAATACGACGTCTCCAGCGAGGAGATGCTCGCGGCCTTGCGTGAGCTTGGAATCCCGGTCAAGAATCACATGATCAGTGCGACCGAGGAGATGGCGACCGCGGCCGAGAAGCGTTTCGGCAAGAAGAAAGCCGCCCCCAAGGCAAAGGCGGCTCCGAAGAAGAAAGCCGCTCCCAAGATCGCGCCGGAAAAAGCGGCGGAGGGCGGGAAAAAGACGGTTCCAGCGGCCAAGAAGGCGGCGCCGGAGGGCGAGCCGGCGGCCGAAACCCCGGCGGCCAAGGCGGCGATTGCCCAGCCGCGGCCTCCGCAGAAGAAAGCAAAGCAAGCCGCGCCCGAGGCTCACACGCCTCCTCCAGCATCAAAACCGGATGCGGCGGCGAAACCTCCCGTGCAAACGGCGGTCAAGAAAGCCGCTCCCGCACCGGTCGTCGAATCCAAAGGAAAACAAACGCCGGAGGCGCGGCCCCAGAAACCGCTCCAGAAGGTGAAGCTTACGCAGATAGAAGCCCAGCAGAAGGCAGTGCGGGACAGCGTGCGCAGGACGCTGGCGAAACTCGAAGTCACGAGAAAAACGAGGCGGCGCAAGGACAAGTCGAGGCTCGACGACTTGACGGACGAACAGCCGGCGAGGCTTGCCGGCGACGCCACGGTGAGGGAACTCGCTTCGTTGTTCGAGATCGAGTCCTCGGAAATCCTCCAGAAGTGCTTCGAGCTCGGGATTCCCACGACCCTCAATCAGAAACTCAGCAAGGCAACGATAGAACTGTTGGCCGGCGATTTCGGAATCGCCGTGGAGTTCGAGGCCAAGCCGGACAAAGCCGGCGCTCCGTCCCCGCAGACCGTCGATCCGTCGAAACTGAAGGCGAGAGCGCCGATCGTGACGGTCATGGGCCACGTCGATCACGGCAAAACGTCCGTTCTCGACTACATTCGCCGCTCCGATGTCGCGAGAGGGGCAGCGGGGGGCATTACGCAGCATATCGGCGCATACCAGATAGAGACCGCCCATGGCGAGATAACCTTTATCGATACTCCCGGCCACGAGGCTTTTACCTCGATGCGGGCGCGCGGGGCGAGCGTCACGGACGTCGTCGTACTCGTCGTCGCCGCGGATGACGGTGTGATGCCCCAAACCGTGGAGGCGATCAGTCATGCGCGCGCAGCAGGCGTCCCCATCGTCGTCGCCATCAACAAGATAGATCTGCCGAGCGCCTCCCCCGAACGGGTGAAACAGCAGCTTGCCGACCGGGGCATACTCGTGGAGGATTTCGGCGGAGACGTCGTGTGCCAGGCCGTGTCGGCCAAGACGGGCCAGGGGATCGACAAACTGCTGGAACTGATTTCATTGCAGGCCGAAATGCTCGAGTTGAAGGCGCAGGACGACTGCCCGGCGAGCGGCGTCATCATAGAAGTCAAGAAGGAAGAGGGGAGAGGCATTCTTTGCACGGTCATCGTGAAACAGGGTTCCCTCCGGATCGGAAACGTGTTCGTCGCCGGGGAGCACTATGGAAAGGTGCGCGCTCTGCTCGATCACCTCGGCGCGACCCTGAAATCCGCGGGTCCCTCGACCCCCGTTCTCGTCCTCGGATGCAATGGATTGCCCAACCCGGGCGAGGCGTTCACCGTCGTCCGCGGCGATCGGGAAGCCAAGGAGATCAGCACGGAGAAGCAGCTGGTCCAGCGAAGCAAGGACATGCGCTCCGCCAAGAAACTCACGTTGGAAGAATTGTATTCGCAGATCCAGCAGGGCGACCTCAAGGAACTCAAGCTGATCGTCAAGGGAGACATGAACGGCTCCGTCGAGGCGCTCAACGACAGCCTGGTCGACCTCTCGACGGACGAGGTGAAGGTGAACATCATTCATTCGGGCGTCGGGTTCATCACCGAATCGGACGTGCTGCTTGCGGAGAGCTCCAACGCCCTGGTCATCGGCTTCAACGTGAAAGCGTCGCCGAAGGCCGAAGAGCTCGCCCAGAAGGCGCGGGTGGAGATGCGTCATTATGAGATCATCTATGAATGTCTCTCCGAGATACAGGATGCGATCGCCGGCATGCTCGAACCGGAAATGGTCGAGAGAATACAGGGAAGGGCCGAAGTGAGGAAAGTGTTCAAGGTATCCAAGACCGGAACCATAGCCGGTTCGATGGTTCTCGAGGGAACCATCACGAGGAACGCCCAGACGCGCGTTCTGAGGGGCAAGGAGGTCGTGTTCGAGGGCAAGGTTACCTCCCTCAAGCGATTCCAGGAGGACGTCAGGGACGTTCAGAAGGATTTCGAGTGCGGGATCGGCGTCGGGGGCTTCAGCGATATTGAACAGGGGGATATCATAGAGACCTATACTATCGAAGAAAAGTCGAAAGTCACGCTCTAGGCGTTCGGGCCGCTTCTCATACACGGTATGTTTGTCAAGCTCCTTACGATAGATCTCTTCATCCCTGCAAGCTCCTCGCTCAAAGAAAAACGGTTTGTGCTCGCGAGTCTGAAAACGAAGATCCGGCAGCGGTTCAATGTCGCCGTCGCCGAAGTGGGCTTTCATGATAAATGGCAGCGATGCAGGCTGGCCGTCGTCACGGTCGGCGCGGACAAGACGTATGTCGATTCCTGCTGCGATAAGGTTCTTGCGCTGGTCGAACGGGATCACCGCATAGAAGTCCTCGAGTATATCCAGGAGCATCGCTGAACGGGTGCAGCATGGCAAAATCGTACCGGCTCGAAAAGATCAACGATGCCATGAAGGAGCTGTTGAGCGAACTGATTTTCAAGACGCTCAAGGATCCCCGCATTGGATTCGTTACGATCACCTCGGTGAAAACGGCGCCCGATTTGATGAGCGCGCGTGTATACGTGTCGGTCATGGGCGGCGAGGACGACCGGAAGGCGACCCTCCTCGGTCTCGAAAGCGCCGGGAGTTTCTTGCGCAGAACCGTCGGGCGGGAATTGAAGCTGCGGTTCGCTCCCGAACTGCGATTCATCTATGACGATTCCCTGGACAGGGCGATAGCGATCGAAGATGTTCTCAAGGAACTCAAAAAGGACGGCCGGGAGGATTCCTGAGATTCGAACGATGCCGCGCTCCGGGAGGCGGCCCGTTCCTCTCGGAATCCCGTACTCGCGTCTCCTGCAACCGGAATACAGTGGATCATAAGCTCTTCGTAATCAACAAGCACAGCGGTCCCAGTTCGTTCGAAGTGGTTAAGGCGCTCCGAACGTCCGCGAAGCTGCTCAAGGTCGGCCACGCGGGAACGCTCGACCCTCTGGCGGAGGGCGTGCTGCTGCTCTTGTCCGGCCGCGCAACGAAGGCCGCGGCGCTGTTCATGGACCTGAGAAAGACGTACGTGTTCGAGGTTCTGCTCGGGGTCGAGACGTCGACGCTTGACGGCGAGGGAATACCCGTGGACGTCGCCCGCTGTCCCGATTTTTCCGCCGGCGCAATCGCGGCAGCCGCCTCGAAGTTGATCGGAGTGTACGACCAGGTTCCGCCCGCCTTCTCGGCGATCAAGCAGAACGGGAAACGGCTCTACGAACTGGCCAGGCAGGGGAAGATGCCGGAAGTGAAGAAGAGGCCGGTGACCGTGTATCGCTTCGACGTGCTCGACATTTCGCTTCCCGTCGTCAGGTTCAGGGTCGAATGCTCCCGTGGAACGTACGTCCGTTCGCTGGCGAAAGATGTCGGGGCGTTGCTGAACGTTCCCGCGCACGTGCGCTCTCTCACGCGCACCGCCGTCGGGCCTTTCGGCATCGAGACCGCGTTCCCCGCTCGGGAGCTCTGCGCGGGCGCTATCGCGGGCCTGAGCGGGATCGACCTCGGAGATGCGCTGCAGTTTCTCCCGGCATATGTGATCACCGAGAAGGCGAAGTGCGCGCTGAGGAGCGGAATCATTCCCGATCCTTCGGATGTCGTCGAACGCATCGGCGCCATCGAGACGGACAAACCCGTTCGAATCCTCGACCAGAACGGCGTGCTCTGCGCCGTCGGGCGGAAAGAGTCCGCGTCCGCGGATCCGAGGCCGGGCATCGTCGATTCTTTCAGGCTGTTCTTGCAGACGGCCCCGTAAGGGATGGTAGCGGTGCGTATTGCTCATTCACTCGAAGAATTGATGCCCCTGGGGCTCAAGAACACCGCGGTGAGCATCGGCGTGTTCGACGGCGTTCACGCCGGCCATGCGAAGATCATCAAGGAATTGATCCGCTGCCGGGACGAACGGGGCGCGGACGGCGCGTATGTCATCACATTTTCCCCTCATCCGCTGACCGTCACGCATTCGCGCATCTCTCCGCCGATACTATCGACCATCGATGAACGGATCGAACTCTTGAGCGGATTTCCCCTCGACGGAATACTCGTCGTCACGTTCGACTCTGCGCTCGCCGATCTCGATTACCGCACGTTCCTCAACAGGTACGTCCTCAACGGGCTCAACATGAAGCATCTCGTCATCGGGTACGATTTCCATTTCGGGAGAAACCGCGAAGGCAGCCCCGAACGGCTGATGGAAGACTCGAAAAAGGGGAATTTCAGCCTGAAGATCGTGCCGCCCGCCTGCATCCACGACGTCGTCATTTCGAGCACACAGATACGGAATCAACTCATCGAAGGAAACCTGGAGCGCGCCGTCCAACTGCTCGGCCACCCCTATCTGGTGAGAGGCAGAGTGGTGGCCGGACGCGGCGAGGGGCGATCCATCGGATTTCCGACGGCCAATCTGGCCGTATCGAATCCATATAAGCTCTGGCCGTCGAACGGCGTATACGCAGTCAGAGTGCGGGTGGACGATGCGATGCATGCAGGCATGATGAACGTCGGCACGGCGCCGACCATGAAGGGCGCCACCCTCGGCACGAGGGAGATGGAAGTTCATATCTTCGATTTCAGCGGCGATCTGTACGATAAAATCATTTCCGTGTATTGCTGCCGCTATATGCGCGCGGAACGGATGTTCGGCGGCCCGAGCGAACTTGCG
>JACQXT010000232.1 GCA_016208665.1 Chitinivibrionia bacterium
GACGCTGATCGCGGACACGAAAAAATCCATCGGATCGGCATTGAGATCGAGCGTGCGCAACGCGTCGTAGAGCGCCACACACGCGCCGGTGATCGATGCGCTCCTCGTTCCGCCGTCCGCTTCGATCACGTCGCAGTCTATGATGATGGTCTTCTCCGGCATGAGCCCAAGCCGCGTCGTCGCCCGGAGGCTTCGCCCGATGAGGCGCTGGATTTCGTACGTTCTGCCTCCCCTCCCTCTGACGGCTTCCCTGACGCTCCGCTGCTCGGTGCTCCTCGGAAGCATGCCGTACTCGGCGGTGATCCATCCCGAACCTTTTCCATATAGAAACTTAGGCACGTTATCCTCTATGGTCGCCGCGCAGATGACGCGCGTGTTGCCCATCTCGATGAGGGCGGAGCCCTCGGCGTTGCGGAGGTATCCGCGCACTATGTTCGTTGGTCGCTTTGCATCGTTCGAGCGGCCGGCTCTGGCCATACTGACTTCCTTTCGCAGTGCGTCGCACCGGGGATAAACGATTGAAACGAGAAGAGCCCGCGCCCCCGTCACACCGAGACGAGTTCGATCGCCGGTATGGCCCTTCCGAGAAAACGCTCGCCGATCTCGCGGAACGACGGGGCGATGTCGCTCAGGTAGGTGATGAATTCGCCTGCATGCTCCCGGCTGAACAAACGATTCGTTTCCAGGACCTCGACAACCTGCTTCGCCGTTTCGACGGCGGAATCCACGAGCGTTACGCCGTCTCCGACCGCGCGGCCGATGACCGTTCTCAGCAGCGGATAATGAGTGCATCCGAGAACCAGCGTGTCGATGTCCCGCTCTTTGAATTCGCGCAGGTACTCCCTGGCTATGAGATCGGCGATTTCGTTGTCGACCCATCCCTCTTCGGCGAGCGGAACGAAGAGGGGACAGGATTTGGCGAACACTTCCGCGGCGGGATCGATGCTCTTGATGCCCTTCTGGTAGGCGCCGGACCGTATGGTGCCGGCGGTGCCGATGATCCCGATCCTCTTGTTGTTCGATTGCGCGAGCGCCGCTCGTATGCCCGGCTCGGTGACGCCGACCATCGGCAGCGCATATTCCCGTTTGAGCTTCGGGAGCGCTTCGGCCGATGCGGTGTTGCACGCGACGACCACGAGCTTGACGCCCAGGTCGAGAAGGAACGAGATATTTTCCCGGGAAAACCTGATAACGGTCTCGGGGCTCTTGGTGCCGTAGGGAACGCGCGCCGTGTCGCCGAAATAGACGAACGACTCGCCGGGCAGGCGCGCGAGCAGTTCCTTGAGCACCGTCAATCCCCCGATGCCCGAATCGAAAACTCCGATGGCGCCGTTCTTCATGCTGCTCCGCCTACCTCCATTCCTGCACCGGAAACGGCGCGGTCGCCTCGATGTGCCCGCCGATCGTGTCCATCTGGAGCCCCTCGACGAGAAACTGGACGGCCTTCACCTCCGGGAAATTTTCCGAGACGGTCTTCATGACGGCGGCGATCGTGTAATACTCCGCCGAACTCCCGCCCGGATGTCCCGCAACGAGCCGGGCGTTGAAATCGAGATAGAGAATCGACGCATTGGAATCGTAGAACACGTTGAGGATCTTCGTCCCCTCGGGAATCGTGCTCACGCCCGCGTACTCGGGGCCGTCGAGGAGCGCGCTGATGATTCGTTCCACTTCTTCCGTGAATTCCCTTCCGATGGCGACTTCGCGCGTCTCGCTCACGAGCCCCTCGGCGTTCTTATCGGCGAAAAAGAGAGTCGCCACCCTGCTGCCTTCGGGGACGACGGCGACGGTATCCCTGCCCGGCTCGACCTCCGCTTCCTCTCGGCGGTGCGAAAGAAGCAGGACGACCGCGAGAATGAGAATCGCGCCGCCCGCGATGACGGCGTACTGCCACGCCTTCATGCCCCCTCCGGAAGCTATTCCGTTTTCGTCCGCCACTCGATCCCTCCTCCAACGCCGCCCGGGATGCTACTCGCTCCCGCCGAACTCGTATCGGCTCTTGAACTTCCGGACGGCTTCTCCGATGCCCTTCGCCACTTCCTTGTGAAACGCCGCGTCGTTCAACAGGCGCTCTTCCTCATCGTTGGAGAGAAACGCCGTTTCAACCAGGACGGCCGGCATCCGCGCGCCTTGCAGCACCGTGAAGTGCGCCTGCTTGACGCCTCGATTGCGAATATGCAGCCGCTCGTTCATCTCTTTCTGGATGAGTTCCGCGAGAGAGCTGCTCTCGCTGATGAATTCGTTCTGCACCATGTCCCACAGGATGAAATTGATATCGCTCTCGACCTCGCCGTTCTCATGCGAGAATTGCGCTGCCTCGTTTTCCGCCCGGGCGACGGCCTTGTCGTAATCGGTCTTCGCCGGCGACAGGAAATACGCCTCGAATCCGCCGATGTCGCCGGTGAACCATCCATTGCAGTGGATGCTGAGAAAGAGGCCGGCTCCTGACTCGTTGGCGATCTCCGTCCTGCGCGTGAGAGAGAGGAGGCGGTCGTCTTCGCGCGTGAGGACGACCTCGAGATTGAGATCCTCCCGCAGCACCTCCGCCACGGCCCGGGCGAGCGCCAGGTTTACGTCCTTCTCGAGCGTTCCGCTGTTGCCCACCTTGCCGAGATCCTTGCCGCCGTGGCCGGGATCGATCACCACTTTCGTCACATTCCAATACTTCCTGGCCGGAGCCGTTTCATCCGGAACCTCGACCGGCTTCCTGCCCGCGTAATCGGGCTCGGGTATCTCGGGCAGCTCTCCCTGCTCGAGAATCACCTTGAGGCCCGGGGGGTGTTCCTCCTTCTCCACGCGGACTCGCGACGTGTACTTCTTGATGTCGAAGTAAATGTATGCATCCCGCTCGGTCTGTTCGGTCCGCACGCCGTTGAAGAGGCCCCGCGGCTCCTTGATGAGGAATCGTCCGGCGTCCACCCTTCCTCCATATACCTTGAGCCTCACGAGCCCCGGCGTGTTCGTATCCATGTGGTACGCAAGGGATTCTTTCAACCGGATGGATGCGGTGGACTGGGTGCCGCTGGTTACGATCGAGAGGTCCACGATGTTGTATCCGCCGCCCGACACCTTGAGGGTCATCGCAGCCCGGTCCCACGAAAAGGAAAGGGGCGTCTTCTGAGAGGCGATATCGAGAATGAATTCGAGCGGGATCATGACGAAACCGGCTTCGTACCTGACGGGGTTGCGGAGCATGATCATGTCGTCGTTGACGAGGACGACTCTCGTGTCCACGGTGAGAACGAAACGAGTTGTTTCCACGCCGAGCACGACCTTGCGGGTTGTGGCGTTCCAGAACTGCGTCGCCCGGAAGATTCTCGCGACATCGTTGGCCCTCACATAGAGTTCGATGCTCTCCTTCTCGATCGCATCCGCATACATGGATTCGGCAGCTCGGCCGTCGTCGAAGGCGACTGAAATCGACTTCGACGGCGCGGCCCGGCCGCCGGGCGGATGAAGAATGGCAAGGAGAACGGCGATTGCGAGGAGTGATCTCGTCATCATGTGTATTGCTCGTAACGGCTGTGCTTTCCTTTGAAACTCCGCATGAAGCCGTCATGCACGGCGCAAGGAATGATACCCCACCGTCCCCGCAAAAATCACGAATTTTTATCCTTCAACGACCGCTGCATATCCCGCTTTGCATCGCGGTCGGCGATATCTCTGCGCTTGTCGTACGTCTTTTTGCCCTTGGCCAGCGCGAGTTCGACCTTCGCCATGCCCTTGTCGTTGAAATATACCTTCAGGGGCACCAGCGTGAGTCCCTTCTCCCTCACCTTTCCGAGGAGCCTCCTGATTTCCTTCTGATGGAGAAGCAGCTTGCGGTCGCGCCGAGGATCGAGGCTTCTCTCGGAGGCGTGCGAGTAGGGGCTGATGTTCATGTTATGGAGCAGCACCTCGCCGCGCTCGACGGTGGCGAAGCTATCCTGCAGGTTTGCATTCCCCTCCCGCAGCGATTTCACTTCGGTCCCCTTGAGCGCGATGCCGGCTTCGATCGTTTCCACGATGGTGTACTCGTGACGGGCTTTCCGGTTCGTCGTTACTATTTTCATGGTTTATCGGCACCCCCGGGAAGGCGGGCAGGTCCACAATTCAATGATTCTCCCGAGTCCAAGAGATAGTACAGCAATCCCCGCCTCTGGCAAGCACAATTCAACGCTCGTAATGACAGTATGTTAGAAGCGTTCTATATGGATGATATATTATGATATGTACATAAGTTAAGTCAGTGCTTGGTCCAGGGCCGCTGCGTGCCCGCGAGAGAGATTGTAAATATTTGCTATTATATTGTTAAATAATAGGTTGCACGCTCTTGGCTAGCCGGCCTCGCCAAATAGGGGATTGACTAATTTCCCTGGCTTTCATATTCTCCCCCTGAGACCGTTCCGCCGGTTTTCTTGGCTTACCGGCCGAATGGAATCGCAGCCAATCCTTCTATCTTTCATTCAATAAGCCGAAGTGGTGGAACTGGTAGACGCGCTGCGTTCAGGGCGCAGTGAGGGCAACCTCGTGGGGGTTCGAGTCCCCCCTTCGGCACCAATTGAATGAGAGGGTAAGGGTGAACCCTCCGGAGTGATTCCATGGATCCCCGGAGGGTTCTTTTTTTCTGCCCGATCTCTTGAATGCCGGATGATCGACGGCGGGAGACTGCGATGAGGCCTGAAGCCGAAGAGAAGCTATTGCTCGAGGTTCGCCGCCGCGGCCCGGGCGATTTCGAGAAGCTTGTCGTGGGGAAGGCCGCCGACGAGACCGAATGCAACGTCGCGCTGCAGCCATACGACGCCGTTGTATCCGTACGCCTTTCCCAAATAGAACGACTTATTGTCCGCGACGACCTCCGTGGCGCCGCTTCTCCTGACGCGTTCCTTCTTGATTTCGAAAAGAGATACGGCGTTGCCTGAAGCGTCCTCATACACGATGAGCGCCGAAATGCGCGCGACCGTGTGCCACAGCCGGCCGCCTTTCATGCCGAATCCGGCATAGGCAAGGTCGGGGACATGCACCGGAAAACCGACGAATTTCGACAGGAATGCCGCCGTTTCCTGAATGCTCGCCGAAACGATATCGAACGGCCGCTGGGGAAGAGATTCGATGAGATAGGCATCGTGCGAGATGTCGTAGGCGTAGAATCCGACGGTGGTTGATTTCTCCCTGATGTCCGCTTTGATGCGCTTGGCAAGGCGCGCGGGGGCTTTCATGGGCGAATACGTGTGCTTGAGCAGATCCTTCTCCATGCGCGTGGCGCGGAGCACTTTCCTGCAGAGCCCGCATGCGGAGAGGTGCGCTTCCAGCGCCTCGGCTTCGGAGCGGGAAAGCTCTCTGTCCACGTACGCGGATATCTTTTCCAGACTGTTCTTACACAGCGCCATGACTATCCGCCACCTTTGATATAGCCCGCATCTTTCGCGTACTTCCGGAGGCGAACCTGGAGGATCTTCCTCCCTCTCGCGATCCTGGACCGTACGGTTCCGATCGGTATTTCCATAACTTCCGCTATTTCTTCGTAACTCATCTCTTCCACATCCGCCATGTATATGGCGGTCCTGAATTCCGGGGGCAGGGCATCGAGCGCCTGGGCCACTTCGTCCCCGAACGAGCCGCCGAACACGTCCTTTTCCACGTTCGGCTGCGCGGCTTCCGTTTTCTGCGCGGCGATCAGTTTCTCATATGCCTCGTCTTCCGATCCATTGCCTCCGAACTCCTCGAACCGCTTCTTCTGATGAAATTCGTTTATGAACGTATTCTTGAGAATCCTGAACAACCATGCCTTCAGGTTCGTGCCGTCCTTGAATGAGTCGAACGCGCGAAACGCCTTGAGAAAGGTCTCCTGCACCAGGTCCTCGGCCTCGACACCATTGCCCGTGAGGGAATGAGCATAGGCATAAAGGGGATCCAGATACGGAAGGGTGTGCTTCTCGAACAGCTTTGCCTTATCGTGTGGAGGCAAGGTAGATGTGCTCCGGCTAGGGACGTCGCTTCCTGGAGACGGTTTTCAAGAATCTTGAGCATATCCGAAATAGCACTTCGTTTCAATATGAATCCTCGTTGTTCCGAGCCGTTCGCTCTTCGTTCCGTTCACCGCCGCTGCTTAAAAACCGTTGCCGCGCGCACCGGCCGCTACATAATGAAATGAAAAGAATCCCCCCAAGAATGCCGGCGTAGCGCGTGCTGTCCAACCTGTTGTCTCTCCATACGATGATCTCAGCTTGAGGGGGATTCTTATTCGTTCCTTCATTCACCGCTACAACAGGCGAGCCCGCTCATTAGTTCCCCTCAAAGCAAAAATACTGCATTTTTTCACCCGGAATGCGGAACGAGTATCTCTTGACTTTGCAGGGGCAGGCAAGCTAAGGTTTTAAAAGGGGTTATTAAGACTATGAAGACCGCCGTTTCTCTCATGGGATGTCTCCTTTTCGCCGTTTTGCCGGCTTTCCTCGGCGGGTGCTCGACGTCGCGCTTCGCGACGCGGGCGATGGCCCCCATAATAGAGAACTCCAAGGATTTCGCGCTCACCTATCCCGACGTCGAGACGTTCCTCCAGGCGACGCCGTCGAACCTGTTTCTCCTGGAAGGGATGATCGGCAGGGACCCAGGCAACGAAGATCTCAGACTCACCGTGTCGATGCTCTACTTCAGTTACGGGTTCGCGAAAGTGGAAGAGAACGACGCCGCCTACGCGTCGTATGTGTACCTGAAAGGTCTCGAACACGCGAGCTCCGTCCTCAAGAAGAACCGCAGGGTGCGCGA
>JACQXT010000082.1 GCA_016208665.1 Chitinivibrionia bacterium
AATGTTCATCTGCGGCGTTCTGCTTCGCCTCGTGCCCTCCGACGTACATTCAGTACGCCTCCGGTCTGCGAGTCTCGCAGTCCATCCACATCTGAGCCATTCCTCCATGCCGTCGCCCACCCAAGCCGGGTTCCCATCAGTAACTGATGCGAACCCGGCATTGAACCAATATTCATGCTTGGTTTCAGATGGCGGCGGGTTGTCCTTGAGCAAACCGTCATGAGGCAAGGAAGCTCGGTCTTTTGCGCAAGCAAAAGTTCCGAAGCCGAATGCGAGCGAGTGGAGCCGCTGGAGCGGAGCGAGCGTGTTTGTGGAGGACGACCCAAAGCCATCGGTTTTTATTGGTCTTTCTCCATCTGTCCTGTTTCTGTCTGTAACTGCTTGGCTCATCCCGGCACCTCCGGGTGCAGGCTCGCTTCGCTCGCGGTAATGCTTGTGTTTGGTTGCGGAATGAGCCTGTTTGTACAAGGACGACCCAGAGCCATCAGCTCTCGTTGTCTTATCCCCTCTCACTAAACCCATCCCGGCGCCTCAGGGCGAAGCTCGCTCTGCTCGCGGGAGGTAGGCTTTTCACCTCGCAGCATGCGGATATGTTCGTATGTGAGCGTCACGACCGGGGCCTTGCGGCGCCTCAGATGTTCCTTTATGGCAGCGCCGTCCCCGTCGTCAAAGGAAATGTAGATGCACGTCGTCCCCCATGGCAGGGCCGGCATGGAGCGCACCATCTCCACGGATGTCCTGGCTTTCTTCATCTGCAGGCCGGCTAGGGTATCGAGAACCTCCATCACCTGGCGTGGACCTCTGCCGACAGGGACAAATGGCGGCATTCCTTTTGCCATTAACCCGTTCGTGACGAAACCGACGCCCGAACCCTGACGGTCAAGGAGGACGGCGAGTGATGCCGCCACCTCCAGGCTCTTTTCGAAAGCCTCTTCGGCACCGGCTTCTTCAAACCGTTCCACCCCCATAAGGATGAGGACCTTTTCCTGCTCCGTGGAGTCGAAGACCTTTTCCTGCAGCCTGTGGTGCCGTGCCGTCGCTTTCCAATGAATGTAGCGGGCGGGCCGCCCATGGTGATAATCGGTGGTTCCCAGGATATAGACGGGATCGTCCACGGGACTCTCCCCTCCGGGTATGCCGAAAAAGTCCCTCTTGGGAAGGGGAAAGGCGGGAAGGGTCAGAAGCCGCGGATAGACGATTATGGGGAGAAGCCCAGCCGCTTCCGTCGCTTTCTGGAAGAAGCCGAGGCTGTCCCCTGCTGCCAGGCGCATGGGCCCCACATCAAAGACTCCTCTGTGCCGGGCTGTTACAGGCCATTCGTAGCGTGCCTCCTGGTGCCAGAGAAGGTTTCCCTCGGCATGGACCCCGCCCATACCCTGACCCGTTGAAGGAGAAAGTCCCCCCAGGGGCACATTAAGTTCCACCCATGCGGGGAGAAGTTTGTCGTTTCGGATCTCGGCCGTTATGGTGACTGCGTTGTCCGGGAATACCCTCTGCTGGCTCACCCAAAGGGCATGCCGGAGCCTGGAAGGGGCCGCCTTTGTCCAGCATTTGAGCCCCGTCGCCATGATAAGGACGAGAAGGCAGAGCAGTGCGAGGTCTCGTTGACCCGTCAGGAGGGCGAGGAAGAGGAAGCCCCCAATCAGCAGAAGTGCGGGAAGAATGGTAAAAAGGCTCGATACCCTGCGAACCTGCACCGGGTCTGCCATAAAGACCCCTTACTTGCCCTCTACGGGCACCGGTGTGTGTCCTATGATTTCTTCGATTATGGTCTCCTGGGTCTGCCCTTTAAGCCTTTCCTCTTCCTTGAGGATCAGCCGGTGTGCGAGTACGGGGACAGCCAGGTGTTTGATGTCGTCGGGAAGGACATAGTCCCGGCCCGATATCGCCGCGAGGGCTTGCCCTGCCCGCATGAGGCTCAAAGATCCTCTGGGACTTGCGCCGAGGCGTAAAGAGGGCATCCGGCGGGTGGCGATGACGATGTTCGCGATATACTCTTTGACGGGTGGCGAGACGTGGATCTTCCTGCGGGCCTGCTGCAGGGCGGAAATCTCTTCGGGCATGGCTACCGGTGCAAGCTCCTTAAGGGGGTCTGCGTCCTGAAAACGATCGAGGATGCCGATTTCCTCCGATTGTTCGGGGTAGCCGAGGCGGAGTCTGAGGAGGAACCTGTCGAGCTGCGCTTCAGGCAGCGGGAAGGTCCCCTCGAGTTCAATGGGGTTCTGGGTGGCCACCACGAAGAAGGGATGAGGCAGCGGATAGGTTTTGCCGTCCACCGTGACCTGCCGTGCCTCCATGCTCTCCAGAAGGCTGGACTGTGTGCGGGGGATGGTCCGGTTGATCTCGTCCGCAAGGAGCACGTGGGTCATCACCGGCCCCGGCTGAAACATGAACTCTCCTGACTGCTGGTTGTAGACATTGAACCCGGTGATATCAGCAGGCAGGAGGTCCGGGGTGAACTGGACCCTCTTGAAAGAGGCGCCGATACTTCGCGCCAGAGATTTGGCGAGAAGCGTCTTGCCCAGCCCGGGGATATCGTCCAGGAGCACGTGCCCCTCCGCAAGGAGGCCCACGAGGAGAGTGCGGATGGAGTCCCGTTTTCCTACGATGACCTTAGAGATGTTCTCTACGATTTCCGTACACAGATCGAACTTCATTTCTTTGTCTTCCCTTCTGATTTATATGGACTGATATAGCTAAACATGACTGACGAAGCACTGTAAAGTGATTGCGCCCGGTTTTCAGTCTTTTCGGCTGCGGAGGAAGCGGAAAGTGAAGAAGAGGGTTGCCATCAGGGCAAGGACGAAGATACCGTACTGCGCCTTCACAAAACTATCCCGCATCTCCTTGAGGTCATGCCCCAGATCGAATGCGAGAAGCCCCCAGAAGAGGACCCAGATGGCGGCGCCCAGGACGTTGCAAACCTGGAATTTGAGGTAAGGCATGCGGACGATGCCCGCCACGATCCCGTTGAGCTGGCGTACCACGTCAAAGAAACGACCCAGGAGGACTATGGCGCCTCCGTGTTTTTCGAAGAAGACCTCTGTCCGGCGGAGACGCTCCTCGGTAATGAAGATGTACCTGCCGTAACGCACCACGAGGGGCCGCCCTCCATAGTAGCCCAGGGCGTAGCCGACGCTGTTGCCCAGCACAGCTGCAAAAAAGGCCACTAAGAGGATATAGGGAAGGGACATCTCGTTGCGGGAGGCCAGGATCGCCGAGGCGATGAGCGCTGTCTGGCCGGGCGCCGGAACCCCGAATCCCTCGGGAATTATGAGCCCCGCTATGAGGCCGTACCCGTACTCCTCAAAATAGTGTTTCCAGGCGATTGTCATGAATCCTCTCCCCGACAATATAGACACCACGCAGCGTTCCGGCAACGGCCGAAGGAGCCGCAGTTTGCTTGACATCATACCCGGTGATGCTTAGGGTAAGTAGGTTAACGCACGCTCAAACATCATAAAAGGGGAGGCAAAAATGTATACCGCAAAAGATTATTCGAAACTCATCGGTATGGAAGGATTCAGCGAGAACCTCCTGAGGAACCATTTCACCCTCTACCAGGGTTATGTGACGAACACGAACAAGGTCCTCGATGCCCTGGCTGCGCTCCTGAAGGAAGAGAAGACGGCGACCCCGGAATTTGCCGAGCTGAAACGGCGCCTTGGATGGGAGTTCAACGGCATGAGGCTTCATGAACTCTACTTCGAGAATCTGGGAGGCAAGGCGGCCATAACCAAAGATGGGACCCTGGCAAAGAAGATGGCCGAAAGCTTCGGCAGCTACGAAGCCTGGGAGAAGGATTTCAAGGGTGTGGGCGCCATGAGGGGCATCGGCTGGGCAGTGCTCTACCAGGACAACGCCACAGGCGGCCTCATCAATTTCTGGATCAACGAGCATGATGTCTCCCATCCGGCCGGCTGTACCCCCATTTTGATCATGGATGTTTTCGAACATGCCTGGATGCCCGATTACGGGCTGAAGAGGGCGGACTATATCGTCTCCTTCTTCAAGAACATCGATTGGGCCGCTGTAGAAAAGAGGGTCAAGTAGTCTAGACCTCTATGCCGCACACAGGTGCGCTTCTCCGGTGCGCCTGTGTGTCCGTCCTCCTTGAGGGGTCCGGAAGGCAAGACCCCCGGAAGAAATAATGGCTCGTGATATACCCATCGGAAACGGAAGGTTCCTCCTAAACCACGATGAACACTACCAACTGAGAGATATCTATTTTCCCTATGTAGGCAAAGAGAATCATACCGGCGGCCACATCTGCCGCTTCGGCATCTGGGTGGACGGCCGGATAGACTGGACCACCGAGAACTGGAGGCTTAAGCTCGGCTACCTGCCCGAGACCCTCGTCACCGACGTAGAGGGGGTGAACGAGGCCTTGACTCTTTCCTTCAGGTCCAACGACTGCGTGGACCACCGGGAAGACATCTTCTTCAGAAAGATGGCCATCCGCAACGGGCTTAACAGGGAACGGGAAATCCGTCTCTTCTTCCATCAGGACTTCCACATTCTCGAATCGGCCACTGGCGATACGGCCTACTACGATCCCGACGAGAAGGCGATTATCCATTACAAGTCCAACCGTTTCTTTCTCCTAAGCGGTATGCATAACGACTCTTACGGCATCGACCAGTATGCCACGGGTGTAAAAGAGTTCAGGGGGTTCGAGGGCACATGGAAGGATGCCGAGGATGGTCTGCTTGGCGGCAACGCCATCGCCCAGGGCTCCATCGATTCGACGCTCTCCTTTACCGTGCGGATCCCTGCGCTTCAGGAGGAGACCGTTTACTTCTGGATGGCAGCCGGAAAAGCCTATGCCGAGGTAAGCCTTCTCAATAAGCTGGTCATTGGCAACGGACCCGAATTCTTCATGGG
>JACQXT010000042.1 GCA_016208665.1 Chitinivibrionia bacterium
GGCGTTCCCGTGTACGACTACCCCGAAACGGCCGCCCGGCTGCTCGCCGCGATGACCAGGTACGGGGCTATTCTTAGAAGAAAAGCGCCGGTGTACACGACGTACACATGCGACCGCAAGGCGGCAGAGGCGATCGTGAAAAAACATAAAGGCGCAGGCGCCTTCATCCCGCAGGACGACGTGTTCGCTATCTTAGAAGCCTACGGCATTCCCGCCGCGAAGACGGCGCGCATCACGAACGAAGGCGAACTCGCCGGAGCCGCGAAAAAGATCGCATACCCGCTCGCGCTCAAGGTGGACGCCGAATCGATTGTTCACAAGTCCGATGCCGGCGGCGTCGCCCTCGGCATCGCGGACGAACAGGCCCTCCTCGCCGCTCACAAGAACATGGCCGCGAAGTTCGCGAAAGAGAAACCTGCGTTTATTCTGCAGCAATATATGAAGGGCGGCAAAGAGACGATACTCGGCATCAAAGGCAACGAGGGTCTCGCGCCGACGATCATGTTCGGTCTCGGCGGCGTTTTCGTGGAAATCATGAAGGACGTTCGCTTCAAGCTGGCGCCGCTCTCTCTCGACGACGCGCTTGATATGATCCGTTCGATCAAAGGATATCCGGTTCTCGCCGGCGCGCGCGGCGAGAAGGCCGTGGACATCGATGCTATTGCGGAAGTGCTCGTGCGGCTGTCGCAGCTCGGCACCGATTTCCCCGAAATAGACGAGATGGACGTCAATCCGCTCCTGGCGTTCGAAAAGGGCGCGGCGGTCGTGGATGCGCGGATCAAGATACGATAGATTGCGCGAGATTTCGTGAACACCATCCCGCTCATAATTGTCTTCGTCTATATCGCGCTCCTGTTCGTGCTCACGTGGGCCACGCGCCGATTGAGCGCCGGAGGCATGATCGCGTATCTCCTCGCCGGACGGAACCTTCCCGGCTGGGTCGTCGCTCCCCTCCTCGCCGGCCTCGCGGTCGGCGGGGCGTCCACCGTCGGCGTGGCCGAGAGCGCGTATACAAGGGGATTTTCCGCCGGTTGGTACAACGCCGCGTGGGCCGCAGGCGCGATTCTCGTCGGCCTCATCGCAGCCAGGCGATTCCGCCGGATGGAAGTCGCGACCATCCCCGAGTTCTTCGAGCGCCATTACAACGTGTCCGGCCGCGTGATCGGCGTCATCGGACAGCTCGTCCTCCAGGTCGTCATCACATCGCTGCAATACGTGGCAGGAGGCGCGATTCTCTCGTCTCTTCTTCCCGACGTGTTCACGTTTCAAACCGGAATGTTCGTGACGGCCGTCGTGTTCGTGGGCATAACCGTGATCGGCGGCTTCTGGGCGGCGGGCCTCACGAACATCATCAACGTGACTTTAATCTATATCGGGATCGTCCTGGGTGCAGTCCTGGCGGTCGGAGAGGTCGGAGGCTTGAGGGAGCTCGTCACCCGCCTTCCTGCCGGTCATCCCGGCTTCGACCTCGGAGCGATGGGGTCGGGAGTCATCATCGCGTGGTTTCTCGTCATGTGCACGATGACGTTCTCGGTGCAGTCGGTGGTTCAGATCAGCTTCGCCGCAAGAGACGCGCGCTCCGCGCGCAACGGTTTTATTTTCGCGGGACTCATGATCCTCCCCGTCGGATTCCTGAGCGCGTTGATCGGTCTCGCCGCTGCCGTGCTTCATCCCGGCATCATCCCGACCGAAGCCCTGCCCCGCACTGTGCTAAGCCACAGCCCCTATGTCGCCGGACTCGTACTCGCGGGACTGTGGGCGGCGGATGTCTCCACGGCCTCCGCCCTTCTCATCGGCAGCGCGACGCTCGTCGTGGGAGACATCGTCCAGCGGTTTATCAAGTGCGATCTCACGAGCCGGCAGGAACGAATGCTCTCGCGGGCGGCGGTCCTGGTAATCAGCGTGTTTACGTATCTTCTTGCGGTTACAGTATCAGGCATCTTGAAAACCCTTCTCATTGGATTATGCCTCACCACCTCGTATACACTTATAATTTTAATGACGCTCTTCTGCCCGGGTATCTGCAGACGCGGGCATGCGACTTGGACGCTTCTCGCGTCCATGGCCGTTCTCGCGCTCTGGCTCGTCGTCCCCGCGATTCCCGCCTTTTTCAAGAGCATCAGCCTGCCCCACCCGATCTATGCGTGCTTGATCGTGAGTCTCTTGACGTTTCTATTAGTAGCTATAATTGATAAGAGAAAGATCGCGCAGGCCGCAGCTGTAACTCATTGAAAAAAAAGCAACTAGCCTAATTGTAACTTGTTTGGCTATCATGTCACAGCTCCATGTCACAGCTTGTCATAGCTATGTGTCTCATTGTGCCAAGGGGTATTTCAAAATTCAAGCGGCTCCTCCCTCGCTCGCCCTCCCCCACGTCGTTCCCGGCTTCTCGAGGCTGTAGTACACCTTTATCTCCTCGAGCTCCTCGAAGATGCGCGGCACCACCTGGAGATCCATGCCGATTTTTATTTCCTTCTCGGCGATGCTCTCGCCGATCCAGGCGAGCAGTCTCCCGCCTTCCTTGAGGTCGACGACGCCGACGGTATACGGCACGACATCCTCGAAGCCGGTGGGCGCCGCGACGATTTTGGTGTACGTGTGCAGCACGGCCTTTCCGCTGATTTCAACAAACTCGAAATCGCCGCTCAGGCACTTGCCGCAGTCGGCGCGGGGAGGAAACGACGTTGCGCCGCATTTCTTGCAGCGCGAACCCATGAGGCGGCCGTCCTTCAGGTGCTGGGCGAAGTCGGAGACTTTCGTATACGGCGAGAAGTTGACTTTTCCGAACCATTTGAACATGGGTTACTCCCTCCTCAGTACTTGCACGAACGTGTACTGCCCGATGCCGCCGACATTGTGCGTGAGACCGACGCCGGCGCCCGGCACCTGGCGTTCTCCGGCCTCGCCGCGGAGCTGTTTCGCGATTTCGACCGTCATGGAAACGCCGGTCGATCCGATGGGGTGCCCTTTCGATTTCAAACCGCCGTCCACGTTCACGGCGACTTTGCCGCCGATGTAGGTCCGGCGTTCCTCGATGAACTTCCCGCCCTCTCCTCTTTTGCAGAAACCGAGGTCTTCGTAGGCCATGATTTCCGCGATGGTGAAACAGTCGTGCACCTCGGCCACGTTGATATCGTCCGCCTTCACGCCGGCCATCGCATACGCGACTCGAGCCGCTTCCTGAGCGCTGGGGAGACCCACGAGGTCCGGCCGCCGTAGCACAGACATGCTCGCGGTCGCCGCGCCCATGCCGTCGAGCCAGACCGTCTTTTTCGACAGCTTCTTCGCCGTTGCTTCATCGGCCAGGATAACGCACGCGGCGCCGTCCGCGTTGGCGCAGCAGTCGTACACGTTGAACGGCGTCGCCACGAGCTCGGAGGCGAGCGCCTTTTCCATCGTGATTTCCTTCTGAAAGAGCGCGCACGGATTCATCGAGCCATAGTGATGATTTTTCACAGCCACCTGGAGCATCTGCTCGTGCGTGGTCCCGAACTCGTGCATGTGCCGCTGGGCGAACATCGCGTAATACGCGGGGAACGTGGTGCCGAAGATCGACTCCCACTGCACTTCGCCGACCCTGCCCATGAGGGCGAGGATTTCGGGGGTGGTGAGTTCGGTCATCTTCTGGCAGCCGACGACCGCGACGACCTTGTGAACGCCCGCCTTGATGGACATCCATGCGGTGCGAATGGCCGCGCTTCCGGACGCGCAGGCGACTTCGGTGAGCCACACCGGCTTGGGATTGAGGCCCAGGTACTCCTGCACCACGCCCGACAGTGAACGCTGCTTGTGATATTCGGGGACGGATCCGATCACGGAGGCATCGATCAAGTCCCGTTCGATGCCCGCATCCTCGATAGCCGCGCGGAAAGCCTCGAAGGCCAGCTCCTGCACGGTGGCGTCGCTGCGGCGGCCGAAGACGCCGTGTCCGATGCCGATGATTACGACTCTCGCCATGGTTGTGAGCCTCCTATATATATTGGACGCCGTCGACCTTGATCACTTCGCCGGTAATGTGCCGCGACCTGTCAGAGCAGAAAAACGCCACGACTTCTACGCAATCCTGGGGCGTCGCGATGCGTACCAAAACCGTTTCATCCACCGCCTTGTTGACGAACTCGGGCGGTATACTCTCCGCCATCTCGGTCATGACCATGCCGGGCGCGATGACGTTCACGTTCACGTTGAACTTCCCCAGCTCCTTCGCGAGCGCCTTGCTCATGGCGATCTCGCCGCCCTTCGAGGCCGAGTAGTTGGTCTGGGCGAACTTGCCGCGCAGACCGTTGATGGAGGATATGTTCACGATCTTGCCGTGTTTCTGATCCTTGAAGACGAGGGCGGCGGCGCGGTTGTAGTTGAAATAGCCTTTGAGGTTCACGTTGATGACCGTGTCCCACTGCTTCTCGGTCATTTTCCAGATTACGCCGTCCCAGGTGATGCCAGCGTTGCAGACCATGATGTCGAGGCCGCCGAATTCCTTGATGACGGTCTCGACCATGTTCTGGGCGTCGTCGAAGCTCGACACATCCGCTTTGACCGCGAGGCCTTTGCGGCCCATCTTCTCGATCCCCGCGACGACGTCCTTGGCCTCCGTGTCGTGGCGGCGGTAGTTGATGGCGACGTTGCAGCCCTCGCGGGCGAGCACAAAGGCGATCGCAGTGCCGATGCCCATGCTGCCGCCGGTTACGATGGCGTTCTTGCCCTGCAGCTCTAAATCCATGTATGCCTCCTTGCGCG
>JACQXT010000043.1 GCA_016208665.1 Chitinivibrionia bacterium
CGATGTAGCTCATGATATAGATCTGCAGGTAGCTGAAGGCGAAACCCAGGAGCAGCACGCCGCCGTAGACGAGGGAGATGAGCACGAGGCCGTTGTGCCGCGCGGATGCGTCCAGGCCGGCCGATGCGTTGAGGTAGCGGTCGATGGCGAGCTTGACGAGCATCGGAGGCGCGAGCTGGAACACCGCGACGAACAGCAGCAGAAGGATGCTGGCCGCCACCTGCTTTCTGTACGGGCGGAGGTAGGCGAGCAGCCGCTTCATGAGTGCGCTGTCGTACGATCGATCCTGCAGCTCGTCATCGTGAAAATAATCCATCAGCGATCCTTGTCCAAGTCCGCCGCGAGCGCCTGTTTGCGGTACATGTCGGCGTACAGTCCCCCGCGCGCAAGGAGTTCCTCGTGGGTGCCGCGCTCCGCGAGCGTCCCTCCGTCCAGCACCAGTATCTCGTCGGCGTTCTGCACGGTCGACACGCGGTGGGAAATCACGATCGAGGTCCGCTTCTTCAGCTCATCCTTCAGGCGAATGAGGATGGTCTCTTCCGTGTTCGTATCGACGCTCGACAGGGCGTCGTCCAGTATCAGCACGTCCGGATCTTTCGCGAGGGCCCGCGCGATCGCCACGCGCTGCTTCTGGCCGCCGGAAAGGTTGATGCCCCGCTCTCCGATGATCGTCTCATATTTCCGCGGAAAATCCTCGACTTCGTCCCGTACGGCCGCGACCGCGCTGTACCGGGAGAGCGCCTCGTCCGACAGAGCCGGCGCGCCGAACGCCATGTTTTCGCGAAGCGTCGTGGAGAACAGAAAAATATCCTGCGGAACCAGGCCGATCGCGCGCCTGAGCGCCGCGAGGGGAATCTCGTTCACCGGCACTCCGCCCAGGAGCACGCGCCCGCTGTCCGGCTCGAACAGCCGCACGATCAACGAGACGATGCTCGTCTTGCCCGATCCGGTCGGGCCGACGATCGCCGTCGTGGTCCCGTGCCCGATCGTGAAACTCACGCCCCGGAGGGCGGGCGGCCGATCGGGACTGCCCGGATACGTGAAGCTCACGCGGTCGAAGCATATCGAAAAGTCGCCGGGATGTTTCGCCTCGTGCGGCGCGGGGTCGCGTATATCGGCCGTTTGCTCCATAATCGCGTTGATGCGGCCCATCGACGCCAGCCCGCGCTGCGTGATGTTCATGACCCAGCCGATGGCGACCATCGGCCATATCAGCATGGCGAGATACCCGTGGAACGCGACGAACGAGCCCAGGCTCAAGGCGCCGTCGATGACCTGCATACCCCCGTACGCAAGAAGCGTCAACGCTCCCAGCCCGGCGATGAACGTCAGGAGCGGCATGAGCAGGCTTTGCACTTTGAACAGCTTCATGTTCTGCTCGATGTACGACGAGCTCAACTCCCTGAACAGCTCCGTTTCGTGATCTTCCCGCGCGTAGGCCTTGACCACCCTGATCCCGCTCAGATTCTCCTGCGCGCGCGAGTTCAGGGCGGCGAACTTCTCCTGCACCTTTTCGAACAGCATATGAATCACTTTCATGCTGCGGTAGACCGCGATGGACAGGAGGATCATGGGCAGCAGGGAGACGAGTGTGAGTTTCCACGAGAGGACCGCCATGAGGGAGACGGCGAAACATGAAATGACGATCGTGTTCATCGGATACATGACGCCCGGACCGGCCAGTTCCCGCACCGCGGCCAGGTCGTTGGTGGCCAGGGCCATGAGGTCCCCCGTCCTGTGTTTGAGATAGAACGAGGGGCTGAGCGTTTCCAGATGGGAGAAAAAGTCCTGGCGCAGGTCGAACTCGATCTTCCGGGAAACGCCGATGATGATGCGGCGCATGAGGAACCTGAATACGCCGCTCGCCGCCGTGACCGCCACGATGATAAGCGCGAGCGTGAGCAGCTCGCGCCCGCCAGTGCCCGCCTTGAGCGAGTCGATGGCCGTCTTGAGCACCCACGGACTCGCGAGCAGGAACAGGTTCGCCATGACGAGACAGACGGCTCCCGCAGCGAGGCCGCCGCGATAGCGGCGCAGGTACGACAGGATCGTCCGGATCGCTTTTCCTTGTGATGTCCCGGAAATAGTGCTATTTGCCATAATGAAATACTCTCCGGCGGGGCCCGGCCGCCGGCCCCTTGTTCATTGACTGCAGCCGCCGAAACAGGGTTAAATATAGGAAATCATCGCCCAATTATCAATTCGTGATTGCGGAGGCTCCCTCGTTCGGGGAGCCGTGCGATTCCAGGAGTGTGTCCGCCGAGGAGGTCGCCGTGGGTATTCCGACGAGACAAGAAGCATTCGAATTGCTCCAAGAGTTTACGAAGAACGAGAATCTCATCAAGCACGCGCTCGCGGTCGAAGCGGCTTTGAGGATGTATGCCCGGCATTTCAAGGAGGACGAGGAACTCTGGCGCGTCGTCGGACTCCTGCATGATTTCGATTACGAACGGTATCCTTCCGCCGAGGAACATCCCTGGAAGGGCGCGGAGATCCTCAGGAGCCGCGGATACGACGAAACGATGATTCGCGCTATTCTGTCGCACGCCTCCTATACGAACATCCTGCGGGAATCTGTTCTCGAGCGGGCGCTGTTCGCGGTGGACGAGCTCTGCGGTTTGATCACCGCCGTCGCGCTGGTGAGGCCCTCGAAACGGATAGCCGATGTCACCGTAAAGTCGGTGACGAAGAAAATGAAAGACAAGGCCTTCGCCCGGAACGTAAACCGCGAGGAGATAGCCGAGGGCGCCGCCCTCCTGGAAGTGGATCTCCACGAACACATCGACCGCGTCATCGGCGCCATGCGGGACATATCCGGGGATCTCGGCTTATAAAAGAGGCCGCCCCGAAACACCCTCCGATCCGATGCAGCCTGGTACGGTTGTTGCGTATACCACAGGTTGCATGAAACCTGCAGCTATGCATAGCCGTTTTTGCGCCGCGACGGGCGGCGCCGCCGCTGGCGCTTGCGCCGGCATTCGCCTTCGCCGCGGACCGGCTTCTGCGCCAATCCGACAGTTCCCCTGTGCTGCTCGAAGCGCCCGTTCCGCCGGAGCTTCATCTCAACAATGCCAGGGAGGCCGCCGGCAAGGGGCAGTGGCCGGTCGCTGAGTTCGGGTACCAGAACGTGCTCGTCGGAGAGCCGTCCCATATCGAGGCGATCGTCGAGCTCGCAGGCGTCTACGAGGCCATGGGCAGGTATGACTATGCCCGCGGGCTCCTGCAGCGCGCCCTGGCTCTCGACGACCGCAACGAGACGCTCATCGAGAGAAACATCGCCGTCACGCGGAAGCTCGCGCGCTCGCTGCACGCGGAGATCGATTCGCTGGTCGCGGTCGGGGCCTGCGACCTCGCGATTCCCAAACTATCCCTCCTGCTGACGCTGGAGCCGGAGAATCCCTCTCTCCATTACCAGAAAGCCCTGTGCCACTATCACGCGGGGCGTTTCGACAGCGCCTTGCCGTCCATCGAGACGGCGCTGGGGCTTTGCCGCGAGATGCCGTACTATGACCTGCGCCGGATGATTCTCGAACGCCGGCATTTGCAGACGCGGCCCGCGGCGCGGCAGTCCTGGCCCTTGATGCGGCGCGCTCCGTGGCGCGGCACATCGAGCTGTTCCTCTCCGCCGCGCTCGTCTTCCTCCTGTTCAGTTCCCCCGTGACGCGCGCGATTTTGAACCGTCTTCCTCATCGAACGCCGCTTTCCGGGTCCTTGTCCCGTTTCAGCATCGGCGAGGTCCTCGCGCTCGTGAGCTCGCATGCCCGCACGGGCGTGCTCGTCGTCAAGGGGCCGGCGATCTCCGGCACCATTCATTTCGACTGCGGCGAAGCGCGCCATTGCGAGACGAAGAACTTGAAGGGCCACGAGGCGCTTCGGGCCATCCTGAAGCGCGCATCGAGCGGCACGTTCTATTTCAGGGAAACGAACCCCCCGCGGCTGCGAACCATCGACACGCCGTTGAGCCTCATCATCATGGATCTCTCCGAGCGCGCATCGGCGCCGGCGCCCGAGAGCGCACCCAAGCGGCCGAAATCCAAGGTTTCCGAGCTGTTGGAGAGCCGTTGAAGCGGCGCATGAGCGCGGGACGGCGCGGCGTATCAATCGAACAGTTGTTTTCTCAACGTTCCCAGTTCGTCTTCGACGAGTGAGATGAGCCTGTCGACGTTTCTCCGGCTGATGGTGAGGAGCTTGTCCTCGGACGCTCCGGCGCGGTTCGTCTTGTTGGAAAGGCCGTCGATCGCGAGGCTGAGCGCGGTCAGCGGAGTCCTGATCTCATGAGAGAGCTTGGTGAGAAATCTGGTGCGAAGATCGTCGTATCCTTCCGCGGCCGACGCCGAATCGTACCTGAACAATTCGTCCTCGACGGCGGAACGGAGCAGCGACAGGTCCTTCAGGGGCTTCTTCAGGAGATACCGCACCGAAAGGGCGGCGGCCTGTTCCCGGATCTCGTCCGAGCATTCTCCCGAAATGAAGATGATGGGCATGCCGACGCCTTCCGCCCTGATGGTTCGGGCCATCTCGATGCCGCTCATCCCCGGCATGCGTATGTCGGATATCACGAGGTCGCCGGAGCCGGAGAGCAGTTCCGGGAGGGCTTCGAAGGGAGTGGCAAAGGAGCCGGTCTGATATCCCTGCTTCCGTATGTAGCGGGTCAGCATTTCGCGCATCGACCCGTCGTCTTCCAGAATGTATATCGTTCTCATGTCCCCTCCAGCCAAGCAGGTCATTCCACGGTGCGTATCATGTCTGCCAGCTGCATATCGTCGATGTCGTAATTCCCAGCAAGAGGGCGTTTCCTGCCTCTGCAAGGCAAGGTCTGTGCCAGGGTCAGGCGGAGCGGGAACCGGCGAGCGCCCGGATACCGCGGGTAAGTCCCAACTGCATTTGCGCTGCATCGGTCATTAGCGGGAACGATAAGGAATGCTCCTCATGAGCGATGGAGCAGCGGCCTCCGCCGCGCGCGCAAGCAAACTGCAAGCGGGTTAGTAAAGTGCAACGAGGATGGAATGGAAATGTGCGTGCGGCGGTTTTCCCGCGCCGGAATGGACCGCGATCAATAGAAGAGCCGGACGCCGGACCGCAACCCGAAGTCGAATATGCGTTCCCCCGCGGCGCCTCCCTCCGCCTGCAGGGACAGGAAGAAATCCATCGCCGGGGAATGCGCGTATTCCATTCCCGCGAAGTAGACGTCCCGTGCGCCGCCCTTCCACGAGAAGTACCCGGCGCCCCCGCAATGAAACGCGGCCCGCGTGGTCGCGGGCAGAACGAGCCCCAGCGCGACCGTCGCGTAGTTCCCGTGCTGCTCCTCGCTCACTCCGCCGGGCTTGTTGTTCACCGACGCCGCCGTGACTTCTCCCCAGATGGTGAGCATCGAAAGAGAATCGACACATCCGATCCCCGCTCCAACATCGATGCTTCCCGACGAATAGGGAAAGACCGCGTTGCTTCCCGATCCTGTTCTCAGGAGGCAGGTCGCATACAGATGCAGCGGGCTCCGTGCGAGAACGGCCGCGCGGCCGCGGAGGAGGAGGTCTCCCATCCCGCTCTCCGTCTTCGCGGCCTCGGCCAGAACGCCGTAGGAAAGCTCGGCGCGGAGCAGAATGAACGACAAGAGAGGATAGTCCGCGCAGGCGAAGAAGCAGGAGGCGTCGCGATCGCCGTTCTCGGTTCGAAGGATGCCGGCGGTCAGCGACTGTGTCCGCGGCGACGCAAGAAACAGGGCCCGGTCGAAATAATCTTCGTATACGCCCAATGCCGAGAGATCGCCCGGAAGGATGAGGCACACAAGAACTGCGGCTGCAAGGAATCGCTGTTTCACGCCGGCACAAGAGAAGGAAGCGAGGTGCACGCGCATAACCCGCCGGCCGCCGGCTTTTCCGGCGCGGCGAATCCGCGGGATCGGGATACCCTGGAAGAAACGTTTCTTGGAGATACGTCGGCCATGGAACGTTTTCCCGTCCCATTTCCGCTCCCCGCCGCACCGGGGTGCTCGCAGGAGAGCGTCTATTTCATGCCTTCAAGAAGCTGGACCTTCCCCTGGCGAAGAAACCGCGCCCAGATGGTTTTCCGATTTCCGGGCAGATGATCCTTGGCGATGACCTTGCCGAAGTCGTTCCACGACCGATGGTGGATCACGTCTCCGATTTCATACACATCGTTCTCGGAGTATTCCTTGGCGCTCTCGATATCGAGATCTTCCAGGAGGATGTCTCCGGTTTGTTTCTGAACCACTTCCTGAAGTATTGCGTTCTCGTCTTCCTCTTCGCTCCGAGGCAAAAATCCTTGGCAGCCAGGGCACTTCAACCAGATAGTTTTCTCATTGCTCCCCTGCTGCACCACTTCCATATCGAAGTGATCCTTGCAGACAGAGCAATACTGAAGCATTGATCTTACGTTCGTACCCTGCATGAGTGTTACCCTCTCTCCTAACTCACCGTTACCCTGCAACAATCCTCGGCTTCGCCTTTGGTCTGGTAACGCATGCCGCACAACAGGCACGTATGTTTGCCATCCAGGCGCCCTTCCCGTTCCGCTTTCTTGAGCAGTTGCACATACTTGACATACTCTTTTTCCCGCACCAGGACCCCCGTGTCTTCCTGCTTTCCCATACACCAACGCTCCGTGGTCTATTGGTTTATACAACACACTCAAGTAGTTGGGATACACAAGATGCTGTGCCGTAACTTGGACAACACACAATATATTGTGGGAAACTAGACCATTCCCACAACCAAGTCAAGCACAAAATGACGGCCGGTTCTGGATACGCAGTATTTCTCGGCAGCAACAAAAGTAATATATCACAATCTCGCGGAATCTTCAACACTCTTCGGCGATCGAATTCGAAATTATCGCAAGAGGACAATCTTCCTGACTTGCGTCGACGGCCCCGCGACGGCTCTCAGAAAATAGATGCCCGACGGAACGGGATCGTTGTTGTCGTTCGTGCCGTTCCATGCGTACGTCACCGCCTGGGCATACAGACGTTTGCTCTCGATGATCTTCACCAGCCTGCCGGCGACGTCGAAGATGGCCACATCGAGAGGAGTGTCCGCCGCCACCTTGATCGCCGATGCGCGATCGGGAACATCGTGTTCCCTGCCGGAGGATGGCCGGCTCGATGAGGCGCCGGTATCCCGGTAACTGGGAGGAACCAAAATCGAGAACATGAGATTCTCCCTGCGGGGATCGAATGGATTCGGCATGACCTGCGACACGATGTTGCTGGCCGCTATCGGCAGCATCGCCGTCGCCGCAACCGGGCCGGAGCGCGACGTGAAGCGCACGAGGTACGAACCCTCGACGAAATATTGATAGGCTACGCCGGGTTCCACATCTGCGTCGAGATAATCAAACGGCAGGAACTGGTTCTGGGGAGGACCCGACGGCAGGATGCCCTCTTTGAGGAGAACCGTATCCGGCGAGCCCGAGGCGAACGAAATGCGCCACAGGTCGAAGGAGGCGGCGAATGTCTCCCCGATCATGTTCCATGAAAGGGAAATGCCCGCCGGTTTGACCACGACCGTGAAGAACGAGAAGTTCAATCCGAGGTTGTAGATCCGCTTCGTGTACGTGGCCGAGTTCAAGCCCACCTTGGTGCGCGTCTTCAACTGGACTCTCGTCAGCCCGGTCGAGAGGCCGGACAGATTGAAGGCGATCTCCTCTTCCGGTTCGTCCCACCTGCCGTCTTCGGGAATGAGATACAGGTTCCCCGTGCCGTCCACGTTTAGCAAGGCGTCCTTGAGAACGCACGCATAGGCCTTCTTCAAAGGATTGTTTTCAAAAACAGGATTCCTGTTCGAAACGGGAACGGACACCGCGCGCGCCCTGATCGAGACATTCGAGGTCAGGACGGTTTCGATGTCGGAATTCTCGAAGGCGATGATCGGCGCCGAATCGAAAACGTCGGGAATGCTGTTGTCGTTCCTGTCCACGACGCCGAGTTGCCCCTGGGTATAGAAGCAGATGGGCCTCCCCAAATCCTGCTTGGCTTCGGCCATGATGCAGGGCACCAGCTCCTGGCATCCGGAGGGATTTCCATAGACGGGATCCAGGCTTTCGATCTTGTTCAAGTTCTCGTAATTCAAGTAGCCCGAACGATCGTGGCAGGTGCTGACTGCTTCTGATAAATACTCGTCCAGGGCCCAGAAAACATGGCAGGCCTCGTGCTGGAAGATCTGGGAAAACACGAGGACCTCGTCGATCTGATACGGATTTTCTCCGGCGGGGTACGGGATGACGAGGTACGGACCCCCGAGATTGGCGTAGGCCGTGTATCGCGCGTTCCCGTCGTTGAACCGGTGGTTGTATACGTACTCGCTGTTGGCGACGAACGCGGTGAACACCCAGTCGATGGCGCCCGCATAATGCTTTCGCCAGTACTCGTTGAACGCGTGGACCGTCGAGATGGCTTCATTGTGGCCGGGCGTGTATCCCAACCGCCGCATCACATCGTTGATCCACAGGTGATCGGTGGACATCTCGTATTGAATCGGCTCATAGGAAGTGGCGGAAGGGTCGCCCAACTTGAATGTGAAGTTGATGGTCGCGTAGTCGAACGTTTCCTGATAATTGAGCATCGCGGCGTACACGCCCATCTTCGCTCCCGAAAGCTCCTCCGTTGACCAGCTTTCCGGACCGTTCTGGCTCTCGGGGAAAATCGTCAGGACCAGGATGTTTCCGAGCAGGAATTCGCTGTTCTGGTTGGTCAGCCGCACATCTTCGTCGCCTTCGAACATGGAGAGTATATGAGGGGGCAGCTGCTGCAGTTCGGGGGGTACGACTACGACGCTGTCGCGAAAGCCATAGCGCCCATCCGCCGGCAGGCCCTCTCCGGAAGGGGCTGCGGAAGCCTGGTTGAGCTCGCGCGCCAGCGCATAGCTGCCTGCGATCAGTCCCATGCCGGGAAACGATTCACCGGCGCCGCTCCGCAGGATGTCCCGCTCCTTGACGTACGAAAAGCCGCTGCCGGCGAGCAGTTCCTGCACATCCACGCCGTCGGGCAATTCGCACACCACGTAATCGGGCAAGAACGCGTTCACATGAAACGCGCCCCGCTCGATCAGGCTGTCCTTGAACGCCATTGCCTCCCGTTCTCCGCCGGAGGCGTTATAAAAGAATACGCGCTCCGCCGAGCCGGGCCTCGGCGAGGCCGTCGCGAATGCTTCGACCGGCTCCCGCTCCGCGGAGCGGGCCGGAACGCCGGAGAACAAAGTCGCCGCGGCGACGGCCGCGGTGAGCAACATGCAGCAAACTTTTTTCATTGCAACTCCCGTTCGCGATGGCAGGAACACGTGAGCGCGTCTTCACGGCGGGGCATCGCCGGGCATCGCCGGTTCTACCCGCCGTTTCGGCGGCCGCCGGAAACCGGCAGCGGCATCAGTGTCCGTGCACCAGTTCCATAACCGATAAGTTCCACTCGTGTCCTCAAAGCCCGTGCGCCTGATACGGGAACTCCCGCTATGGGTGGGTCCATCCGGGTTTCTCGCAAGCGGTCCGCCGAGTAGCGGACCATCTGGAATAAGGGGACATCTTCACAGAACCAAGCCGTCTGAGCATCTCTCGTCTTTTTTATGAGCGTCGCGCCTTTGGCGGGTATCTTCTTTTCATGATTGAGAATTTGCTCGAACCGTTCGCACAGCATCGCGCCCGCTCCGGTGTCGAGCCGTTCGGTTCCCCTGGAAATCCATGAGGAATCGGTTCGCCCTCCCTCCGCTTCGAGCTGCGGAAGAGCGCCGAGGTCGCCCATTCGAACGGGTTCTTCCCCTTCTTTAATGTATATGGACGACAGGTAATCGCCAAGAGAATCTCCGCGGGCGCAACGCCGCAATTCCTCCGACACGAGCAGCCGCACGATAACCGGCTCGCCCTCCGCTTCGCCGACGGGTTCTCCCTTCATTTCGAACCAGAAATGGCCCTTGGGGGCGGCCTCTCCGCCGGCCGGAATCGCGATATAGAGCGTCGACGAGTCCCGGCCCCCCATGGATTCTTCGGTGACCAGATACCGGCACCAGGAGCCCGGTGCGATGACGAGCCGCGAAAAGGCGACGCGGGGAATGAAGAATCCATTCTCCGCTCGGCACATCCCGGGAGAAAGCGGCGACGCCGGCGCAAAGATCGACAGGCACAGCAGGATGAGAAGTTTCTTGTTCATAGGGCCGCACCGCCGCGATCAATGCGCTATCTTCTTCCACGCCTCGCTGAATTCGAAATCCGGATCCTGTTCCTTATTATGGCAGCGCGTGCAGCTTTCGGCGGCGCGGTCGGCGTAGCGGCCGTCCCGGCTGTGTTCTGCGCCGGGGCCGTGGCAGGCCTCGCACTGGACATCCGCCAGGTCGATGGGGCTTCCCACGATGCGGGCGCCCGAGAAACCGCCTTCTGTGCCGTAGCCGGTGGAGTGGCAGCCGATGCAGCTGGCATCTCTCTGTTGAAACATCTTTGACAGCGTCGCGTAGGCTCGTGCGTGCCTCGTGCGCGTGTAGACTTCGAAATCCTCCGCATGGCAGCGCACACAGGAGCCGAGGCCGAGATACACGTCCTGGCTGATTGCGTTGCCCGAAGAGCTCGAGAGCTGCTGCTTGGCGTACAGGTCCTTCTGCACCTTTCGATAATCCGTCTCGAACTGGGTTACGAGAGCCGCAATCGCCGGGTCGTCGGCGACCGTCTTGTCGAGGGTGAATATCGTATTATTCGCGTCGGCGATCTTTCGCTTCGCATCCAGCGAAATCCTGAGCGAACCGACGTACTGGCCTTGGTATGTCGCCTTGTATACCGGGACCGTGCCCATTTGATACGGCTCCTTCGTGAATTCGCTCACGGGACTGTGCCCGAGGACCGCGAGATCCACGCCGTCCAGGTCGGGCAGTATCCTCTCCAGCTCGGCGCGGTCCATGTGGGCGAGGAGCACCAGGACGTCGCACTTCGTCCGCACCTTGGGCAGCAGCTTCTTGGCGATGGGAACGGGATCCTCGATCACGTACGTCAGGGCTTCAACGCGATTCTCTTCGCCGGGGTCCCGCGGTTGAACCTTGGTCCGGGGGGAGAGCAGCGCGACGAATCCTATCTTCACTCCGCCGCGGGATACGATGCGGTAGGCGGGAAACACCGGGAGCGGGTGTTCCCGGTACACGCGCCGCCCGCCTCCGCTTTCCAGCGGGAAGAGATTCGCGCAGAGCAGATTGAGATCGTATGCCTTCCAATCCTCGACGAGCTTCTCGAGTCCGAACGAGAGATCCGTCTCCCCCACGGCGATCGCGTCATACCCGAGCAGCCCCATGACCCGCGCGATGAAATGATCCTTGGGCTCGTTGAAGATGTCGATGCCGCCGTAAAAATCCCCCGCCGAACAGAGGATGAAAGGCTCGAGTTCGCCTTTCAACCGTTGTATGAGGCTCGCCCGACGGGCGAGACCGCCTGTAGCGTTCGCGTGTCAGCCGCACGGGTTATAGAAACCCCTCGTATCGCTGTCGTAGACGAGCTGGAAAGCCGCATGCTCCGTGCGCGGCGCAGGCGCCAGACATCCGCCGAATACGACCGCAAGAATCAGTGCCGTAGCTCGAAACTTCATCATCACGCTCCGTGACCGAAGGAAAAATCGATCGGCCTCCCGGCCGAACAACAATATACCATTGAAGATACCATATCGCACCGCAAGTAGCAAGCGATGAAAGCGGGTGCGGCCGGCCGCACAAATGGCGGGAGGGGCGTGTGGTCGACGAACCTTCGCGCGTAGCCGCGCTGGTGAGGAGACCACACGCCCCTCCCGCAACTTGCTCAAGAAACGAAGAAGCGCGGAGCACAAGCCCCGCGCTTCTTCTTCTTTCTGCATTCTTTGAAAAGTCTACTTGCGTACGCGATCCTTCAGAGCACGGCCCGCGCTGAAAGCGGGGAATCTGCTCGCCGGGATGTCGATCGGCTCTCCAGTCTGCGGATTCCTGCCCTCGCGTTTTTTCCTCTTCCTGGTCTGGAACGTCCCAAACCCGGTAATCTGGACCTTGCGGCCGGCGTTCAATTCCGACGTGATGATGCCTTCTTTCGGAATCGTGCTGAAAATAGCGTCCACCACCACCTTGGAGTCTTTGAGGGTGAGTCCCGTTTTCTGGGCTACCTTTTCCGTCAATTCGGTCTTATTCACAATATCACCTCCTTCCTGTCGTTATCAGCACTGTAGCCCACTCAAAAAAAATCTGTCAACAAATATTTCGAAAAAAACATGATACGGATGGGCTTTCCCCGCATTCGCGACAAAACGCCGCCGCGCACGCGACCGGACTCCTCCGCGCCGGTATCAATAGAACGACGACAGGCCGTAGCCGCCCCCGCTCAACCCTCTCCGGCCCGATTCTGCATATACCTCGGTATGTGCCTTGATATTGATTCTGAAATAGTACTGCCATTCCTCGCCGAGCTTCTGGCGGGAGAAGGACATTTCCCAGCAGTGAAGGTCCCTGTTGATCGTGAAACTCTGCCCCAGAAACATCCTGTCCGTCAGGTCATAGGTGGTCGAATACGTGAGCCGCCAGCTCTTCGTCAGCCGCATCGCGCTGTTCATGTTGAGGGTCGCGCGGCTCTCTCCGTAGCTCGATTTCGCGTAACTGTACGCCATTCCGATGTTCCAGGCCGACTCCTCCCGCTCGGACTCGCCCGGCCGGTCGTCGGCATCGCCGCCGGCTTGCGCGGTGTCGCCGGCGACGACGTTGAGAACCGGCGCCTCCTCATCCCGCGAACCGCCGAACGGATGGGACCCCCTGATATCGAGGAACGACGTGATCGACGTGGAGAGTATCTCCCCCGTGTAGGGTTGGATGCTCTGGTTCATGGACACGTTCGTCCCGAATATCTTGAGGTTCACCCGGCTCGCAACCGTGCTCCATCCCTGCCGCTTGGGCGCCCGGGGATTGTAGTTCGCCGAAACGTCCCAGATGAGCACGTTCGACACTTTCTTTTCCTGCTCGCCCGAACGCACCTTGAGATCGACCGCGTTGGTGAGCGAGACGCTGTATCCCTCGGACGCCTGCCTCGAGCCGACGCGCGGATTGTACGAATAGCTCACCGACGGCGTGAGCGTATGCCTGATCCCCGAGAGGGCGCCGATGCCGGGGTAGAACGTGCCGTAGAGATTCGTTCTCGCCGAAGCGCCCGTCGACCAGGCGAATACGTTGTCGCTGTCCACCGTCTTTCCTCCCGCCACGACCGTCGTGTCCGGTACGCCGAAGGACGAACCAATCTCGGTGTGGGCGGCGACGTCTTTGGCGATCCGGGTATAGGCGTTGCTCGCCGACAGCCGCGGCGACACGGTCACGAACGAGATTTTCCAAGGGCTCGAGAAACCGAGGGAGACGTTCTGATTGATCGTTTCCGTGTACACGTATTTGCGTTCCTCCGTCGTCCTTCGTCCCGACACCGCGGGAGAGTACCTGATCCCTCCCAGAAATTTCTCCCAGAACGATTTCTCGCCCTTGGCCGTTGGGGAGCCGAAGTAAAGCGACCGCGAGGGGATGGAAAGGGAGATGTCGGGCAGCGTCGTGCCGACCCTGACGACGGCCGGGTCTTCGACGTTCAGCTGCTGCACGCGGCGGCCGGACGCGCTGAAGCCGACGGTGTTCCAGGACTTTCGCACGCTCAGCTTGGATTCGATCCTCCGGTCCACGACGTCCGCAACCTGGTCGATGCGGCTGATCGACCGCGGGGCCCTGTCGCTGCTCACGAACCGCAGGTCGCTCGTGAAGTCGAACTTCTCTCCGAGCGTCTGGCGGTGGTTCGACGAGAGCATCCATTCGTTGGTGAAATTGCTCAGATTCCTGAAGAACGAGAAACGAACGCCGCCGTCAAGGGTGTACCTGAGCTTGTAGCGGTTTTCGACGAGAAACCTGAACGACGCATCCTCGTTGAAATCCCCCATGAACGTGAAATCGGTATAGTCGTTGGTGGCCCAATAGTAGCCGACGTTGCGTATGAACCGGCCCGATGACTTGGTAATGCCGAACTCGAAATCGGGGCGAAGGATCCCCGACCGGCGGCCCTTGGTGAGGTTGTTGGCCATGAAAGGAAGAAACGCTATCGGCGTATTGCCGATATAGAGCCATATCGGGCCGGAGATCACCTTGTCCCTGAGATACACCTTCATCTGCCTGCTCGCCAGATGGTAGTGGGGCTCCTTGAGATTGCACGTCGTGTAGGTCGAATTCCAGACCTTGAGCATGTCGTCCCCCACCTTCGCCACGTCGCGCCCGAAATAGTAGCCTTCCTGGAACTGCGTGGAGCCCTCCTTGACCAGCCCGACGCCCGAATCGAGGTCATAATCCATGACGTTTCCATAAAACTTGTCGGACTCCTCGATGAGCACCGGCGTTCCGCGCGCGTCCAGCAGTTGGAGCTTCAGATCATAGGTGATCGATTCGCTGAGGAGGGTCCTCCGCTGGTAGTAGAGCTTCGAATCCCCCTCCAGGACGATCGTCCTGCTTCCCGCGCGGTATGCGATCCGCTTGGCGGAATACGCGACCTTCTCGGCCTTGTCCCTGAAGGGGACATACGCGAGGGATGAATCGTATGCGGCCCGCAGGCTGTCGCAGGTTTCGCCGGGCTTGAGGTCGAGGTACTTGTAGGCGCCGTCGGCGGTGCCGATGATGTGCACGTACGAGAGGGTATCGGCTTCGAACTCGAAGAACATCGAGTCGCCCCTGGCGAAGTTGCTCTCGATCTTGCGCGCGCCGGCGGGATAGTACTCGCTCACGCAGTTCCCCTTGACGGCGATCGAATCCAGCTCGTTCTGCCGGAGATAGAGAAGCATGGTATCCCCGGAGATCCGGCTGTCCCTGCCGGCGACGAGGGTATCCGCCTGCTCTTCGCGTATGGCGGCGTTTCCCTCGATGCGTATCCGGTCCACTTCGCTCCCCGTATAGCCGAGGATCATGCGGTCGCCTTTCATGGACGACCGGCCCTGCCTCGCGAGAGGGCTCCCGTACAGCTCGGCCTTCCGGATCTCGTCGAACACGACCGCCGAGTCGCACTGGGTGACCGTCTCCCCCTTGATGATCCTCACCCGCCCGAAGGAGGATGCTTCCCTCCGGTCGGGATAGAATCGCATGGCATCGCCGACGACCACGGCGGGTTCCGCGCTCTCCGGATCCACCGTGAGGCGGGGATCCCGGTCCACCAGACCTTCGCGGCTGTTCCGGTAATAGAATCCGTGGCCGCCCTCGACCGTGAATCCTTCATCGAGATTGGTGATGCGGACTCTTCCGAAAACTTCGGCCGTGAGGAGTCTGCGGTCGTAGAAGAGGCTGTCGGCCTCGAGCGTCGTCGTGGAATCGGCGGCGCGGACGCCGCCGACGAGCCAGAGCCGCTCGGACGTTCTATAGAGGAGGGCCTTGTCGCACTCGATGTCCCAGCCCTGGTCGAAGATCTTCACGTCCCGCTTCAGGACTGCGAGATCCTCCGTCTTGCGGTACTCGCATTCCTCGCCCTGCATCAGCAGGCTTTCCTGGGAGATCTCGACGTCGCCGATGAGGAACGTGACGCCTCGCTTCGCGTACTGGATTCCCGAGAGGCTGGTGATCGTCACGTTGCCGTGCACTATCTTGACCCCGTCGGAAAGGTTCAAGACCTGCTCGCCGCCCCGCTCGATCCGCGTGGTGCCGCCTGCGCTCACGTAGTAGCCGCTGTCCGCGCCGGCGCTCCGGCCGCGGGGAGAGCGTCCGCGTTCCTGGGATCCCGCTCCCGGAGCCGCCGCGAGGACCGCAGCGGTTGCGCACAGCAGTGATGCCCTGAAAACGTTCAATCGAGCAACCTCGTATGAGAAGGGTGCCGCCGCGGCGCGCATGCGAGCATGAGATACCGTCTCACCGGAAGGATTCCTTGGCCATCATGGCCGCTCCGACGGCCGTTGCGTCGTTGCCCAGCTCGGCGCGCACGAGGCGCACCTTGTTGGCCGCGGCGATATACGCGCGTTTGTATACGACTTCGTGCAAGCGCCGTTCCATGCATTGAAACGCCCCGGATACCCCGCCCCCGATGGCGACCACCTCGGGGTCGAATATGTTGACCACCGACGCGATGCCGCACCCGAGGTATTCGGCGGCCTCATCCAGGATGGCGAGGGCCGTGCGGTCCCCCGCGAGGGCGGCTTTCGTGATCGCCCTCGGCGTGAGCGCCCGGCCGGCCGCGGACAGGGATGCGCCCCCCATCGCCCCCCGGCTCCGAACCGCCCCCCGGCTCCGAACCGTCCCCCGGCCCCGGGCCGTTCCCCGGCGCGTCTTGAGCCTTTTGCGCGCCAGCCTCAGGAGCCCTTTCGTGCCGAGGAACGCCTCCAGGCATCCCCTGTTGCCGCACGAGCACCGCGGCCCGTTGATGTCTATCGTCATGTGGCCGATTTCGCCGGCGAAGTTGTGCGCGCCGCGCAGAACCGCGCCATTGAGGATGACGCCTCCTCCCACCCCCGTTCCCAGAGTGATGCACACGAAGCTCGAACAGCCCCTGCCGGCGCCCGCCGTGAACTCCCCGAA
>JACQXT010000093.1:0-10449 GCA_016208665.1 Chitinivibrionia bacterium
TGTTTCGACGCGAGGCTCCAGCTGCTTGCCGCCATTGACAACTATGCTGGAACCGGCGATGAGTAAGGCTGTATAAGGATCAAGCCGGCAAAATCCCCCGCAGCTTGTGAATTGCCAACTTACTGATTAATTGCCGGTTCGTTTTGCAGGCGCCGCTTACCCATCAGGAGGATTTGATGACCGGAAAAAGGATTTTCTTATTGGCAATCGGATTCGCGCTGACACTCGTTCCCGTTCTAGCTTTCGCAGGACGTACCGTCAAATGCACATCCCAAGACGAATCGTTGAAAGAAAAGGCCGTCAAGAAGGTCTGCGTCGTTTCAAAGGACGGATGCATGACGACGGCGCATCTGGACACCGATATGATGCTGCCGCCTGAAGCGGCGGGATCATCCTGCTGCGGTCATTGTATGCAGACGGGCCGGCACATATGCGTGAACGCCGCTCCGATGAAACGGATGATGTTCATCGGAGACCACGGATGCGCTGCGGACATGTGCGGAGGGCCGCACGGCGGCGGATCGTGCATAGAGGGTATTCTGGCGATGGAGGATGAACTGACCCTGTCGGACGAACAGAAGCATCAGCTTCGCGAAATCAAACACGGCGTTGCCTTGGCCATGCTCGACCTTGAAGCCGCGCTCGCAAAAGAGCGCCTCACGCTCGAGAAACTCCTCGGCGATGAGGCCGCCATAGAAGAGATCGCCCGGCAGCTCGAAAGCGTGAGCGGCGCGGAGTGCAAGCTCAAGCTGAAGAAGATCAGTTCTGAGCGCGAAGCGATGAGCGTGTTGTCGAAGGATCAACAAGCGGCGATTAAGGCTCATAAGCCGCCGCAGAACTTCAAATGGACGAGCGCCGACGATCCTTCGTGCCTGAAGGAAATCGAAGTAAACGTCGAGGAGGGAGATCGACCCGGAGAGAGGAAAGTCATCATCATCAAGAATCCCGATACGGAAAACCGCGAGTAGCATCCTCCCCGCTGAAGCCGTGCGCGGCGTCTTCCCGGCGCCGCCGCGAACCGGAAGAGAAGCTACTGTATATACCCGATTGCACGGAGCTTCTCTGAATCGTCGGCGCGATATCGAATATGTTCTTCGCAGCCGTCTTATTGGCCGTCTTGATCCCGGGTCCGGATACGATGTACATGCCGGCCCGGCGATGGTGCATCTTCTTGCCCTCCTGAATCGGCGTCACGATCATATCCTGACCAACCTGAAATATATCCTCGTGGTGCACCGCGTAGTCGGCGTATTCCGGCTGAACGATCAGGTGCGGCGACGGAAGCGCCCGTTTCTTCGGAGGCTTGACGAGGGTGACCGGGGTGGCAAGCTGCCCGTTCGGATACGTCAGATTCTTGGCTTTTGCTGTGAGAAAATCCACGAAGGCGTCATATAACGGCGCGCCTTTCGCAGGCTCAAACCCGGGGATGACCTTCCACCTCCGTTCCAGTTCCTTCTCGTTGATGTAGATCCCCCAGTACATGTGAAACGCAATCGAATTCGCGGTATCGAGCGCCCCCGTGCGGTCCTTGGCGATGAGATGCATCGAATCGAACCATGCATTCAAAGAGATTTCGAACCGGTACTCCCGCGCCCCGTGGTCCGATGCGACGATGAGCACCGTATTGTCGGGCAGCCGGGGAAGAAAATCGCCGAGAAATTTGTCGAGCCGCATATACACGTCCTGCGTGTATGGGCCGTCGCCGTCCCAATGCTGTATGACATCCGTCGCTTGAAATTGAAAGATGAAGAGGTCCCAGTCGTCGTACTCGTAGAAGAATTTCAAATACTCCACGCTGTCGTCGACGTAATCGGGGATCGTGGGAACCGCATAGCCCACGAAGGGTGTGTACCGTTCGAAGCGCTTCGCAACCGCCGCCTTGAGTGAATCGGGATAGCTGCAGGGGACGGTCGAGCGCATCGCGTTGCCGTAGACGGGAGTACAGGTAACAGAGAGGGCCGCGGGCCCGGCGATCTTGGGGCTGAGCCGGACCCAGCCGATCGCCGGCTTGCCGTTGTAATCGATCCGCACCTTGAGCCACGGGCTGAATTGTTCCATCCCGCAAGCCGCCGTCTGTTCCGGGACGGTCACGCTCGCGCTGTCCACGCCACCGGGAAGAGGCGCCCTGTCGATCGAGAACTCCGGAACACGGAACAGAACGTTCGTCGGAGACGCCGTCCCGTCGTTCGTGTCGTCGAGGAGATAGGCCGTGACATCGCACCCGTAGATGCGCACGTCAACCTTCCGCGGCTGGGAATAGCTGGAGGCTCGGTATCGGGCGATCTCTCCTTCGGACGCTTTCTTGATCAAGCCCTTGAGGGGCATGATCTGCTTCACGAGCACCAACTCGTCGGTCAGCATCCCGGTCATCATGATGCCGTTGATCGGATTGACGGGATACGTCATGGGAACATTGATGACGGCCGCTTTCAATCCCGCCTGGCTCGCCATGTCCCAGATTCTGGGGACGCGAACGTCGCGGGAGTCGACCGCCTGTATCGTCAGAACGAGCGAACGGAGATCGCCATAGGAACTGCGCTGGAGCAGGCTCGCGAACGCCGGGAGCTGCCCCCGGGTGATCATCGGATCGATGATGTTCCATGATGCCGCGTCGAGGCCGATGACCACTACCTTCCGCTTGGGACGCGTTTGCGCGATACGGTCGAGGAGAATGCTGTACTGCTCCGGCGCAGACTCCTCGATCCCGGCGCCCTTGGTTCTCCCCGCGGGGACCCCCGGTTCGGCCTGTTTCTTGGACATCAGGCGGGGGAGGGCTACCGCAAGCAACGCGGCCAGAAGGACGATTACAAGCAGACGAGGCAATACACTTCGTGCGATTCCTTTGTTCATGACAAACCCCTATCGAATATATCCAAGACTCTTCAGTTCCTTTTCGAGATCTTCCCGTTTCTCATCCGCGACGCGCGCGCCCTCGGCCATCCAGCCGAAGTCCCGGACGATCGCGATGGGGTCTCGAACAAGCGCGCCTTTCAAGAATATATCTTCCATGATCGTCCCGTCGAGATTCGCGGAGAGCGGCAGCCCCATCATATAGAGCAGCGACGGCGCGATATCCTCGATGTTTTTTGCGCCGGCATCGTATCCGCGCCTCACGCCGTTGCCGTATGCGAGAAACACACCGTCCCTGCGGTGATCCCAGCGTTCGTTCGCGGCGAGTTCGCGTACGATCGAGGTATGCGGATTCTTCATGTCCCAGAACTCGACCATATAGCCGTCGTATGTTCCCGTGACGATCAGGTCGGGCGGAGTTCCAACCGCGCCCTCGGGAATCCCGGAGAACTCCACGGGAAACGGCCTGCCGGTCCCGGGATCCATGATCGTCCTTCCCTTCTCGACGATGTACGCCGTCAGGGCCTCCGCAGGACCCGCACCCTTCGGAATCCCGATCCCCCTCCCGGCAAGTTCATCCCGGGTCAACAGCTCGTGATTATAATACACCGCCCACATGTTGTAAAATGCGAGCGTTCGGGAATGATCGATGGTCCTGTCTCGGATGCGATGACGAGGCAATCGCCGTCAACCAGCCGGTCGAGCACCCACCCCACAAACCGGTCGATCGTCGCATGCACGCTCCGGGTATCCTCCGAGAATCCGCTGAAATGCTGCGCCTTATCGGTTTCATAAAACGTATAGAGAAACAGATCCCAATCGTCATACTCGTAGAAGAAGGTCGCATAGCGGACCGCGTCTTTGGTGAATTCGGGAACCTGGGCGCTGTCGAAGGGCGTATACGGAAAGTAGTACTCGAATGTGTCCTTGATGACCGTGCCGAATTCCACCGGATAGGTAGAGCGCACGTCGGGATCATCGGGCGAGCAGTACACCGCCGAGACCTGCACCTCGCACACCGGCAGGTTTCGGGTATCGACTTTCAATTGGAACCATCCCTCCCGCTGCTTCCGGTGCTTTCTGAAATCGAGCTTCATCCAGGGAGAGTAGCGATCGAGCGGTATGCGGTACTGTTTCGTCTCGGTCCCCTTCTCCAGGCGGGCTATGCCGGGAGTGCAAACTGCGACGCCGCAATCGTATCCGACGATGCCGTCGTCCGCGGAATCATAGAGACGGATGTTCAGCTCGTTGGCGAACAGACTGAGATCGGCCTCCAGAACCGGCGAATAGGATGCGGGGGCATCGGCATGGGCGGATGCTTCGCCGGCCGGCGCGCCTTCGGGCGTATCCGTGCGCGGCGTGAACCGGAGGTAAAACTTCGGCCTCGAGTCGTCGATCATGATCGGAGTGAGCAGCCCCGTCACCATGATTCCGTTCACCTGCCGTGCCGGATAGGTCGCGGCCATGTTGGTAACGGCGACCCGTCTGCCCGCGAGCGATGCGATGTCCCATATGAACGGCGCCGCGACATCACCTGAGGCATAGGAGACAAACTCCCGCTTCGGCTCATTCCATATGCCGAACGTATAGATGCCTGTATGTTCCGGCCGAAATCCGGTCATCATCGATACCCACGCCGGCGGAGATACGTAGCACTCTCCGGAGCGCAGGACGCCGAACGCGCCTTCCCGCTTGAGCCGCGCGAAGTTCGGCAGAGCGCCTTCTTCGATCAGGGGGTTGATGATGTTCCATGTGGCCCCGTCCGTACCGATGAAGACCACCTTTGGTTTTGCCTGCCGTTCGGCGCGCTTCCATGCCTTGCTCGACGCAAACTTGTCCCATGTTGGGTACACGGTCGCGTTCGCGTAGCGCGCGCCGTCCGCACCCGGAGCGGAACGGCCGGCCGGACCCGTTCCTCTCCGGATCAAGACGATACCAAGGAGTACGAGGAGCGGGATGAGAACCGCGAGCACGGCTACGCGCACAGATCGAGCATTCACTTGCATCCTATCCGGACTCCGATTCTCTCCCGGCTGCGAGACGGCCAAAACGCGCGCCTATTGGAAGCTCTGCCACTTCCGCTCGAGCGAGCCGTCGGTGAGAGTATCCATGAGATAGCGGACGAATTCCCCCGCGCTTGCACCCGTCGTGCGCCCGGTCATCACCAGTTTTTTCTCGAAGCTGCCGCAGATATCGAGGGCCATTTCGAGTTTCTTGGCGCGGTCTTCCAGGCCGATGTGGCGAACGAGCATCGCTCCGGCCCTGATCATGCTGCACGGATCGGCGTATTCCGCGCGGCCCTCCGTCACCATCCGCGGCGCCGAGCCGTGAATCGCCTCGAACATCGCGTACCGCTTTCCGATGTTGGCGCTGCCGGCGGTTCCGACTCCGCCCTGGAACTCCGCGGCTTCATCGGTGAGGATATCGCCGTACAGGTTGGGAAGAGCGACGACCTTGAACTGGGTTCGGCGCTTCGGGTCGACCAGCTTCGCCGTCATGATGTCGATATACCAGTCGTCACACTCCACCTCGGGGTATTCCTTGGCGATTTCCTGAGCGATGCTCAGGAACTTGCCGTCGGTCGTCTTGATGACGTTCGCCTTCGTGACCACGGTCAAACGGTTGATCTTGTTCTTTCGGGCATACTCGAACGCGAGCCGGAGCAGGCGTTCGCTGCCCTGCGTCGTAGTGACGGTGAAATCGACCGCCAGGTCGTCCGTCACGTGCTGTCCGGAACTGCCGAGAACATAGGCGCCTTCCGTATTCTCGCGGAAGAATATCCAGTCGATGCCCTCCCTCGGCACTTTCACCGGCCGCACATTGGCGAACAGGTCGAGATACCGCCTGAGCGCCACGTTGCACGACTCGATATTGGGCCATGGATCGCCCTTCCGAGGGGTTGTCGTAGGGCCCTTCAACAGAATGTGGTATTTTTTGACCTCCTCGAGCACGTCATCGGGCACCGCTTTTCTCTTGGCGGCTCGGTTCTCGATGGTCAATCCCTCGATGTCGTTGATATGGACTTTGCCGCTTTTCAGCTCCTCGGCGAGCACGAACTCGAGCACCTTCTTGGCGTGGGCGGAAATGTAGGGGCCGATTCCGTCTCCCCCCAGAACCCCTATCTTGATCGTCTTCAGTTTGTCGTAATCGGTCCAGTCCTCCCCCGCTTTCATCCGTTCAATTCGCTCGAGCTGTTCAACCATGATTTTTGCGAAATGTTCCTTGGCTTTATTGAGTTGGGCATCGTAATTCACGGGAAACCTCCTCACTATAACGGGAATATTTGACGGTGGTTGTACGGCTGTAAAACGATGACTATAGACTATATCTGTATATTTTTCAATTGATTTTTCAATCTTGTATCCCTATCCTGAAACTGCCGTTCAACCGCCTCCCTGCGCATTCCGCGCGATGCGGAGCGGAGGATGGATGTATTCGCCGACAATCGCATGGCTCGTCAATGAGTATATTCCGGAAGAAAGAGTATCTGCTTTTCCTGTTCGCGGTCGAGTTGGCCGTCTTCGCCCTGCTGATCGCCGCCTATTTCCCGTTTACCCCGGACGACGGCTTCATTTACCTCTACGGCGCAAGGGAACTCGCCGGGGGGCGCATCCCGAATTACACGCCCGGCGAGACGCCGACTAATGCGTTTGGAAGCCCCCTGTGGCTTCTCATGCTTGCGCCTTCGTTCGTGCTTTCCGTCCCTCCGCTCATATGGGCGAAAATCGCCGGCCTCGCCCTTCTCGTCGCAACCGCATTCATAATGGGGAAATTGCTCTTATGCATGGTGCGCGGATTGGAGAAACCCGCGGCGTTTGCGCTCTCGTTTTCCATCCTCTGCCTCCCGTTCATGGTCGCGTGCGCCGTCAACGCGCTCGACACGCTCCTTGCCGCGTTTCTCCTCGTGCTCTCGCTCTACTTCGCCGTGCAAACCATCGATACGGGACGGGGCTGCGCGAAAACCGGCTGCGCAATCGGCCTCATGCTGGTATCCCGGCCCGACGCGTTCCTGAGCGCCGCTATTCTGCTCATCGCCGTTGCGGCGGGAGTCGCGCGCCGGAACGAGGGCCGCGGCCGATCCGCAGTTTCTCTCGCGGCCGGACTGCTGCCCGGCCTTCTCCTGCTCACAGCCGCCATGGCGGTCTTCCATGAAGCGCTCCCCAACAGCGCGGCGGCAAAGACGCCGGGTATCGGCAAGCTGTTCTCCGTTGGATTGTATAGAGACGCCTTGTTTTCATTCGCGCGGGATTTCTCGACCGATCCCGTGCTCGCCGTCATCTACCTTGCGCTGATACCATTCTGCCTCTCGATCCGGAACGCGGCGTTCAGGGTGTTATACCCGGCCCTTGCCCTCGTGCACCTGGCGGTGTTCCTGCTGGCCCGGGATTGGATGGGCCTCCACAGGCTCTACCTGCCCTCGATCGCCGCGGCGCTGGCGGCGTTTTTCTTCGTCGTGGCTTCGGTGTTCGAGTCGAAGGAACGAATCCTCGCCGCCGCGACCCTTCTGGTCCTGATCATGCCCATGGGGCACAGCCATTGGAAAACCCACATGGGGTACAACTACGCGCATCCCGGATCGCCCGCGGAAATGATGGGACGATTCATAGCCGCCAACAAACTGCCGGATTCCTACGTCATGACGTCCGACATGGGAGTGGTGCCGTATTTCGCCGGCGCGCCCGCGATCGACTCCAACGACGCGCCCATTTGCAATGCCTGGAGACGAAAGCATCCGGACGATCTCGAATACATTTTCAAGCGCAACGTCGATTTCATCATCATGATCAACGCTCGCTCCGACGGCAAGGGGATGCCCGTGTTTTCGATCAACGAGAAGATCTATGCGAGCGGCGCTTTTCAGGACCGCTACACCAGGGTGGGCATGGCGACGTGGCGGCCGGCGATCGAGGATTACAAAGAACGGGGCCTTCCGATCGGATACGGGAGGTATTTCCACCTGTACGTTTCGAAGAGAATCCGGGATCGGCTGAGCGACAATCAGTTTCGGGTCTTTTAACTTCCATCCAGCCGCAGCAGGCCGAATTCCCCAGCCATCGCCACGGCCCTCCTGAATTCTTCCGGAGTGATTCTTCTCGCCAGATCCGCGTGCTGCGCCGCATTGAACGAAGGCCGGTACTGATCCATGATGTTCACGTAGGTTTCTTTCGACACCTCTTCGGCTATAAATCTGAGCGCCTCGCGCGTGCCGGCGAGATTGTTCGGAAGCACCAGGTGCCTGACGAGCAGTCCCTTCACGGCGATGCCTCTCCCGTCGAGCACAAGGTCGCCGACCTGGCGGTGCATCTCCTTCAGGGCCGCCCGGGCCGTGCGAGGGTAGTCGTCGACGTCCGAATACCGCTTCGCGTCCGCCGCGTCGCCGTATTTGAAATCAGGCATATAGATGTCGACGACGCCGTCGAGGAGCGCGAGCGTTTCGAGCGATTCATAGCCGCCGGAATTGTATACGATGGGTATGGCGAGGCCCGTCTCGCACGCAAGCAAAAGGGCTTCCAGAATGTGCGGCACATAGTGGGTCGGCGTAACGACATTGATGTTGTGGCATCCGAACCGCTGGAGCGCCATCATCATGTCCGCCAGCTCGTCGGAGCGCACCTCGGTTCCCGCGCCGGCCTGGCTGATATCCCAGTTCTGGCAAAAGACGCAATGGAGGGGACAATGGGAGAAGAATATCGTCCCCGAACCCTTGAAGCCGACGAGCGGGCTCTCCTCCCCGAAATGCGGGGCATAGCTTGCCACTTCGGCCCAGACTCCCCCTCCGCATTCTCCCCGCTCTCCATCGAGCCGCCGGGCGCGGCAATTCCGCGGGCACAGACTGCACGAGAGGAGGATCTTCTGCGCGCGGAACATGCGTTCGCGCAGTTCCCCGCTCTTGTAGAGCGACAGATATGCAGGAAACCCGTTCGCGTTCATGGTTCCTCTGCAGCCCGCTATTCGAAGATGCTCTCCGCATTCAACGAGCGCACTCTTTTGCAGCCACCCTTACTCCTGCAAAGCGGTCGGCGGCGAGGATCACGTCGCCCGCCACGGCGACATGCATGGTAAAATCGCCGGAGGGCACGTTTCCGGCCAGGCGAGGCGAAGCCGGCGCGGACACGTCCACGATCTGGATGCCGGCCGTTCCATCCGCTACATAGAGATACCGGTCGTCCGCCGCAACATCGGCCGCATACCCGGGCGTATCGACCGAGGCCGTTTCGACGGGAAAAGCGGGCGCCGTGATATCGAAGATATGCACTCCGCCGCCGCGGGCGGCGGCGTACAACCACGTCCCGCTGGCCTCGAGCCCGGCAATCCCCTCCTGCACCGCCGCCGCGGCCGTCAAGCGCGGTGCGCGCGGATCCGTGATATCCACCGCTTCGATTCCGTATTGGGAATCGGCGACGTAAAGCATGTTCCCGCGGACCGCCATATCGAACGCCGCGCCCTTCGGCGCGTACGCGGCGAGAAGAAGGGGCGCCCCCGGCGATTCTATCAGATAGATCGAGATTCCTCCGATCCCTTCGGCAACGAAGAGCAGCGTGTCGGACACCGCGACGCCGAACGCCTGGACTGCGAGGCCGGGAGATCCGGCGGGAACCGGCGCGGTCGGAATGCTGCAATCGAAGAGCGCGACGCCGTTCTCGCCGCACGCGGCATAGAGCACGCCGCCGCTTCGTGCAATCGAATAGCACGATCCCGGCACGTCCGCGCCGCCGACGATCGACGGGGCCGCGGGATCGCTCAGATCGAGCACCCGGACGCCGTCCGTGCCGTCGGCCAGATAGACGGCGTCCTTCGAAACCAGGACTGCGGCGGCCTGTCCGGGAGTATCGAGGACGCCGATGAGTGGTGCGGAAGCACGTATGCCGCACTCTACGACATGAAGGCCGGCGTCACGATCGACAAGAAGCGCGCGGCTTCCCGCGAGCGCGGCTCCCACGGCTTCGGATGGCAGGTCGACCGTTCCTGTGTTCCGCGGCGATTCCGGATCGCTCACATCGGCGATGAACAGGCCGTCCGTTCGATCCGCAACATACGCGTATCCGTCCGCCGCCACTACGCCCAGGGCCGCCCCGGGCGTGTCGATCGAACGGACCACCGCGGGACTCGCGGGCGTGGAGATATCGACTATGTGCAAACCGGCCGCGCCGGCCGCGACGAACACCAGGTCTCCGTCGATGCACACGCCGCTCGCGTCGCCGGGCGTATCGAGCGAGGCCAGGCGTTCCGGCAACGACGGAACGGACACATCCAGTATTTCCAGACCGTTCCCGCCGGCCGCAACGACGGCCACCGAGCCGGAGACCGCGATGTCGCACGCGCCGGGAATGTATTCGATCCCTCCTATAATTGCCGGATTCGCCGGATCGGCTATGGAAACGACCCTGACGCTCGCATTGCGCTCGACGACGTAGAGGCGGCCGCTGCTCGCGGCCAACGCATACATTTCCCCCGGCGTGGAGACGCCGCCTCGCAGGACGGGATTCCAGGGTGTGGCCACGTCGACGGCGTGCACGCCCCCGAAGCCGCCTGCGATGTACGCGTAGCCGCCCGAGCAGACCACGTCATACGCCGTTCCCGGCGCGGGCATCTCGGCCA